>DATDPG010000025.1 GCA_035292885.1 Bdellovibrionota bacterium
ACCCAGGGCGCCACCCTGGAGGTCCAGGCCGTCGGGACCACCGGATACGCGAAAGACATTCTCCGAGACGCCCTCAACGCCGATGTCGCGTTGGTGGAGACCGTGGCACACACGGAAGCGGCTCTTCACTATTATCCCGACGTCGATGTCATTTGCGACGTAGGCGGCCAAGACATCAAGGTCATCATATTGAAAGACGGCCGCGTCACCGATTTCAAGTTGAACACGCAATGCTCCGCGGGCAACGGATACTTCTTACAGAGCACGGCCGCCGGTTTCGGCCAGCCGATCGAGAAATTCGCCGACCTCGCTTTTTCTGCTACGCAGATGCCGTCGTTCGGTTACGGCTGCGCCGTCTTCATGCAGACGGACATCGTCGATTTTCAGCGGCAAGGTTGGGCGCCGCACGAGATCATGGCGGGTTTGGCCAACGTTCTTCCGAAGAACATTTGGCTCTATGTGAGCCAGATCCCCAATCTAGCCAAGCTGGGGAACAACTTCGTTCTCCAAGGTGGAACGCAACACAATCTCGCGGCGGTCAAATCCCAGGTCGATTTCATCAACTCCCGCTTCCACGACGGCGATCGGAAGCCGAATGTCTTCGTCCACAAACATACCGGTGAATCGGGAGCGATTGGCGCAGCTATCGAAGCGGTACGCCTGTACAAGAACGGGATGCGAACGCACTTCATCGGCCTCGATGCCGTGGCCTCCATCGAATACAAGACCGCGACGGATGAACGGACTCGCTGTTACTTCTGTAAGAACAAGTGCCTCCGAACCTTCATCGACATCAAAAAGCGGGATGCGGAAGAGGATGCCGAAGTCGTCTACCAATCCAAAGTCCCCTTGGACAAAGGGATGTCGCGAATCATCATCGCCACCTGCGAAAAGGGGACCGTCGAAGACGTGAACGCCATGCGCGGGATCAAAGACGGCCTCGATAAGGTCAAAAAAGCGAACCCCAATCTCGTCTCTTATGGAGCCAAGGAGGTTTGGAAATCGTTCAATCCACCCAACGTTTCAGATCCGCTCCCGACCGACACGTGGAATGAAAAGGAAATTAAACGCGCTCAGTTGATGAAAGAGCGCTCGAAGATTCGGATCGGCATTCCTCGAGTCCTCAACCAGTATTCGACGAATCCCTTCTTCAGCGCCTATTTTGAGAGCCTGGGGATCAAGCCGGAGAATCTCGTCTATTCCGACTTCACGGACGAGAAGCTTTATAAAGAGGGAGCCAAACGGGGAGCCATCGACCCCTGTTTCCCGAGCAAAGTCGGCATTCCGCATGTGCATAATCTCCTTTATGTGCATCATAAAGAGAAGAAGCTCGACTACATCTTCTTCCCGATGATCGACTGTCTGCCGAGCTTTCTCCAGAACACGGCGGCCTCCCGCTCCTGCCCGACGGTGGCGATCACGCCGGAGGCGGTTAAAGCGGCGTTTATTAAGGAATCCAACGTGTTTGCCGACCTCGGCGTGAAATACTTGAATACGTTTTTGAACCTAAGCGATAAGCCGCTCTGCGCGAAGCAGATGTACGATGAGTTCAAGGACATCCTGGGGCTAAGCCCGGAAGAGAACGAGCGGGCCGTTAGAGAAGGCTACAAAGCGTTTGACACGTACTACTTCAATCTGCGAAGCCAAGCGAAAGAGCTTTTAGCGCAGCTCGAGCGTGAAAAGAAAATCGGAATCGTTATGCTCGGCCGGCCGTACCACAACGATCCGGGGATCAATCACGAGATCTTGGAAGAGTTCCAGAAACTCGGCTACCCGGTCTTCTCCCAAGACTCGCTCCCGATAGACGAAGACATCGTCATGCCGCTCTTCGAGGACGAGATTAAGCGGGGCGAGATCACGGGACCCTTCGATATCCAGGACGCTTGGAAGAACTCTTACAGCGAGAACACAAGCCGGAAGGTTTGGGCGTCCAAATTCACGGCACGGCATCCAAATCTCGTGGCGCTGGAGCTATCGAGCTTCAAGTGCGGCCACGACGCGCCGATCTATACGGTCGTGGAAGAGATCATCGAGGATTCCGGCACACCGTACTTCTCTTTCAAGGACATCGACGAGAACAAACCGGCCGGCTCGATTAAAATCCGGGTCGAGACGATTCATTACTTTTTGAAGCGCTACACCGAGGATCTTCGCGCCGGCGTCGCCAAGAAAGACGAACTTCACAAGCGGCTCCTGGCGTTGGAAACAAGCCTTCGCGAGGAGCTGGGGCTTTCCGTGCCGAAAGAAAAATCAAACGCGAACGTCATTCCGCTTCCGACCTTGGTGCCCCTCCCGCAAAGGGCTGCTTCGGCGGCGTAGACCATGCAGGGGTGGGACAAAACCATGTTCGAGATCTACCGCGAGGCGGAGTTCAATCGCCGTTATCACGTCATCTACTTCACCGAGCTCGGCAACCACGACCGGGACGAAGAAATTCCCAAGGCGGTCACGGCCGAGCATGTTTTTGACGGCTTTTTGAGCGGCTGGCGAAAAGAAGAGGCTAAGTATTTGATCGAACAGCTCCTGACGCGCCTGAATCAGGGAGAAACCCTTTCTCCGAACGACATTCGCCAAACGCTTAAACCGTACCTCGAAGACTAAGACCGTTCATAAGACATTTCAGCTTTATTGCTATCCCGCGTCAGGCTCTTTAAGCTTGCATTTGTGTTCTGGCTCGCAGGACTTCTCGTTCCATTGGCCATCCTTTGGTTTCTGAGCCGGCTCGTATTTCGGCGCACCGAACCTTTTGCAACTCGGTTGACGGGGCTCCTGAATCTCTGCGCCGCCGAGGGAATCATCTCCTCGGATCAGATGGGGAGAATTCTCGATCGCCTTAAGCAACAGAAAGCGGGCGTACAAATACGCGGGACGACCTGGATCGCCATTTTCGCGGGGCTCTTTGTCGCCGCCGGCATTTCGCTCGTCATCGCTCACAATTGGGATCAGATCGGGCCCGTTACCCGGGTCGTCTCGTTCTTGTTCTTTTTTGCTGCGGTGGGCGAAGCGGCGATCCGGCTGGAAGATCGAAGCATCGCATGGAGCCTGCCCTTCTCGATTCTCTGGTTCTTTTTTCCCATCCTCGGAATCGGCTTATTCGCCCAGACGTTTCAACTTTCCGGCGATCCGATCCGGCCGTTTTTAGTTTGGATTTTGCTGACCCTTCCTTTGGCTTGGTTCTCCCGGAGACGCGCCCTTCCGGTCCCGCACTTACTACTCATCGTGGGGGTTCTCTTTTTTGGAAGCTTCACCCCCAATCAAAGCCTTTCGTTGGTTGCCCACTACCCGTTTCGTGAAACCCTACCGTTTTCCCCCTGGGCCTGGCTGGGAGCACTCTTCTTGATCGGCCTTGCGTTTGCCGAAAGCTTCAAACTCTTGAACTCCGCACATCGAAAACATGTGCTCGGAATGACGCTCCTTTGGCTGACGTTGTTGGTCATCATGCCCACCCGGCTTGAAATCAAAAATGGCGGTTGGCTTTATGCCGCAGCGACCTCCGCTTCCACGCTTTGGCTGGCCCTCAACCTTTTATTGCGTAGCTCTCTTCCCGAGCGGGTCCCTTCCTATTTATCGGTTGTCGGATGCACGTATGCGATGACGTTTCTCTGGCACCTTCAGTCCCCTTTTCAAGGGAATGCCTCTCCGTTCGGCCTTGTACTGGTCTGCGGAATGGCGGCGACCGCACTCATCGTTTGTCTCGTGTTCGCGAAAGAACGGTTCAGCCCCCAACCCAACTGGCATTATTTTTTTCAGGTGCTCTTCCTGGGGCCCCTCTTGCTTTCGTTCGGCCTTCCCCATGTGAACGGTGAGGGCATCCGGATCATCGCCATCCTCGCGAATCTCTTTCTGTTTGTGGGAGCTTTGGGAGCCATGTGGCATGGATCGCTCATGGGAAGCGACCTCCGAATAAATTTGGGCGTGATCATTCTTCTCCTCTTGCTCGTCACACGATTTTTCGACGTGCTCGGAGATCTCGTTCAAGGAGGGATCGGATTTATCGTGTCCGGGCTGTTCCTTGGGCTCGTCGCTTATGTTCTTGGAAAGACGCGCAAACATCTGATGAATCGGTCGGGAACGGGGCCCTCACGATGAAAGCACTCCGCATCATTCTTGGGGCCCACCTGATCTTTTTCGGAGCGTGGGGCTTCTACCTCCTTACCTCCCATCAGGCCGGGAAATACGTTTGGTTGGAAACCATGCCTGTCGACCCGAGGGACTACATCAGCGGCCATTACGTCGCACTGAATTTCAAAATCGCGAATGTTTCGACGACCAAGTGCTCCGAAAGCACCGCAGTTCCGGGGACGATCGCGTACGTTCGCCTCGGCGAGGAAGATCAAACATTGTCCGTCCCGGAAGGCGTAATCCGAACCTGGGGCATTGTCGACTGCCGATTCGACCGACCCACAGGAAATCGCGACGAAACGTGGATGGAAGGAAAATTCGCAAATCAACCTTGGAGATCGTCTTCCTTCATTCAATACGGCATCGAGCGGTTCTATGTTTCGGAGGGTAGTCCGTTGCGAAACGCTCGAAGCGGCGACGTCGTGGCCAAGGTTTCCATCAACAAGAATTTCACACCGCGAATCGTGGACCTCGTGAAAATCGCTAAGCGATAGCTCCTCCAACGATGAGCGATCGGAGAGTCCTTTACATGGCGGCGTTTCTCCGAGCTCTCGCCACCGGAATGATCGGCGTCCTGATCGCCATCTATCTGGCGAAGCGCGGTTTCAGCCTGAGCGAAACGGGAACGGTCGTCAGCGCCGGCCTGTTCGGGGCTGCATCCGCCGCCATCGTCGTAACGCTGGGAGGAAATCGGCTCGGCTCCCGGCGCGTGTTGATCCTGCTTGCGATTTTGGGCGGTGTGGGCGGCTTGGTCGTGGCGTTCGCGCATTCGCTCCATATCATCGTCGCCGCCGCTTTTGTGGGCATGGTGAACGGAATGGGGCGCGACCGCGGGCCCTCTCTGATTATCGATCAGGCGATTCTTCCGGTAACCGCGAGCGATCAAGAACGAACTCTCGCCTTCGCTTGGTACAACGTTTTGCAGGATCTGGGTCACGCCCTGGGCGGATTGGCGGCCGGATTCCCCGTCCTTCTTCAGCATACCGGCTGGTTCGATGAAGTCGCGTCGCTAAAGACGTCCGTCGTGATCTACGCCGGAATCGTCGGCGCCACCGCCATCGTCTATTCGAGGCTTTCTCGACACTGTGAAAGACGTCCGACCGAATCGGCGCGGATTTCGAAGGAAAGTCGGAAGATCCTTTGGCGCATATCTTCTCTTTTCGGCCTCGACAGCCTCGCGGGCGGTTTTCTCACGGCGGCCCTTCTCGCCTACTTCTTTTTCGAACGATTCGGCGTGAGCATCGGCGCCGTGGGAGCGCTCTTTTTCGGGGCGCGAATCGCCAACGCGATATCCCATCTCGGCGCCGCATGGCTGGCGAGACGGATCGGTCTCGTCAACACGATGGTGTTCACGCACATCCCTTCGAGTTTACTGCTCATCACCGTGGCGTTTGCCCCGAACTTCCCCGTAGCCGCCGTCTTATTCTTGCTCCGCGAGGGATTGGTGGAGATGGATGTCCCCACGCGGCAATCGTACGTGATGGCTGTGGTCCGACCTCAAGAACGGATGTTCGCTTCGGGAATCACGCATCTCGTTCGTCTAAGTGCCTGGGCGATCGCTCCGGCTTTCGCAGGAATGCTCATGCAGACTGCCTCGCTAGCAATTCCCCTATACATCGGAGCGGGAATGAAAATAGCGTATGACGTCGCATTGTACGTCCTATTCCGCCGAGAGAGACCGCCGGAAGAACAGGTGAACATTCACACTTGTTAACGCGTTCTTTCTTTTGATTTCGGTTTTTTGTGGCTTGAAAACGAAACTTGGAAGTATGGTGGGTGGATGAAGCCTCGGGGGATTTCAATCCTTGCCTTGGGCGTTCTTCTCTCTCCATTCCCCGCCCGGAGCCATGAACTTGGATTTCTGTTGGGGGGAGGTCTGGAGATCAAGAACGCTTACGATGTCTTTACCGTCGGTCCCTACTACAGCACGGCATCACCCTCCAAGGAGCCGATACGGATGAATTTTTTCATACCCCTTCTTCTCAGCGTGGACACGGAGGACAACCCGCGGGTTTTCTCGCCTCCTCCGGCCTCAAGTATCAGTGCGATTTTTCCCGGACTTGAGAACGCCTACGCAATCGGCGTCACTCCCAGCCTCGAAATCGACATCGATCTTTACCGGCAGAAGCTCTTCTTGTCCCCCCTCTTTGGACTTAACCTCGACTATCAGAACATCGAAACGTTCTCCGGCAATTCAGTTAACCTCTTTTCCCTGGCCGTCGTTCCGGCGATGCAGATCAAGGCCATCGTGAATGAACGGGTTGTTTTGCGCTTTTCTCCATTTGCACTTTCGATCTCCCCCTGGCGTTACGGTGACAACGGCATCGGCAGCGACGCCGGAATGTCGGTCACGTATAACTTATTCGGCGGTGCTTCTTACCTGTTCTGAACGGCATCCCCCGAAAAAAAAGTTTACGCCTGCTCAATGTCCAAAATTCTAACTTGCTGACTTTATTGTTATATTTTATGGCATACGCGTTGCTCTTTGTAGGGTCATGCGCGTTCGGTTGATCTCCGTCTTTCTGGCGATTTGGACGTTCGTAGGCACGATGGCCCCTGTAAACTCCGGTCGCGTGTACGCGGCGTCGAATCCGACGCAGATTCAATCGACCGTACGGCCGAATTCAAACGACGGTCCCCCGATCGATATCATCGACCGACTTCTGAGATTCATTGAGGATCTGCTCAACGGTGTGAGCCACACGTTTCGCGAATTGCTCGAAATTCTCTGCGACCTATTCGCCTATCTAGGATCGATTTTCGTAAAGATCGACGACCAAATTCAAAGCTCGCAATGCCACAACCGTAGTTGCACCGATTACGGCACACGGCCGCATTAACGCCGATTAAGAACCGCGATTTTGAATCAATTCCTCGACGACCTGGGGATCGGCCAACGTCGACGTGTCCCCCAGTTCACCGTAATTATTTTCGGCGATTTTGCGCAGAATCCGCCGCATGATTTTTCCGGAACGGGTTTTCGGCAACGCCGGCGCCCATTGTATGACGTCCGGAGTCGCGATGGGCCCGATCTCTTTCCGGACCCAGCGAACGAGTTCCGATCGCAGGTCGTCCGAAGATTCCACGCCCGTCTTCAACGTCACGTAAGCGTAAATCCCCTGTCCTTTGATATCGTGCGGATACCCAACCACCGCGGCTTCCGCGACCTTTGTGTGCGCCACCAGCGCGCTTTCAACCTCCGCCGTGCCGATTCGGTGCCCCGAAACGTTCAATACGTCGTCCACCCGGCCGGTGACCCAGTAATAACCGTCTTCGTCTCGGCGGCTTCCGTCGCCCGTGAAATATTTCCCCGGATATTGGCTGAAGTAGGTTTGGATGAATCGATTGTGGTCCCCGTAGAGTGTTCGCGCCAGGCCGGGCCATGCATCCGCGATGCAAAGGTTCCCCTGGCAAGCGCCCTGAAGTTCCATTCCTTTTTCATCCACGATCACCGGTTTGACGCCGAAGAACGGCCACGTCGCGGACCCCGGTTTCAGCGGTGTCGCTCCGGGAAGCGGTGTAATGAGAATTCCGCCGGTCTCCGTCTGCCACCAGGTGTCGACGATCGGGCATCGGTTCTCCCCGACGACGCGGTGATACCAGAGCCAGGCTTCCGGATTGATCGGCTCGCCCACGGTGCCCAGCAGGCGCAGCGAAGTCAGCTTGCGCTTGGTCACCGGCGCGTCGCCCTCGCGCATCAGCGCGCGGATGGCGGTGGGGGCCG
>DATDPG010000026.1 GCA_035292885.1 Bdellovibrionota bacterium
CCTTGGGGGATCCCATCGTGACCGGAGCCCAACGCCATTTCTGTGTTAACGCTTAATGAATCGTTCGGTTGGAGTACTGATCGAACGGATCTTCGTCGCGGTTCTTGCGTATGAGCCTCAGCTTCCTGCGCATTCTCCGCCGTTTGAGCCGGCGCCACAACGATTGGACATCGAGGCCGTAACGATAATAAGCGAACCATGCCAGGCCAAAAAACATACCGCCGAGATGGGCGATGTGATTGACACCGTCTCCCGGGGACCATGCGACCAGGGCCAAGAATTCAAGCGCTCCGAATCCGAGAACGCAATATTTCGCTTTTACCGGAATGACGAAATAGAGATAAATGACACGATTCGGGAAGAGTACGCCGAAAGCGAGCAGAAGCCCGAAGACGGCGCCGGAAGCTCCGATCGTCGGCGTCATGGAATTCCATCCCATGGCGATCGACGTCAACCCCGCACCGATCCCCGTCACAAAATAATATCGGAGAAAGGCTTTGGTTCCCCACTGCCGCTCCACATCGGCACCGAACCACCAGAGCGCCAACATATTCATCAGAAGATGAAAGAACTCTCGGTGCACGAACATGTACGTGATCGGCTGCCACCACGCGTAGTCGTGCGTGACGGAATACGGGACGAGCCCCAAAAGTTGCGGCAGTAACCGGGCGTACGGAACCTGAATATCGAGGCCGTCGAGGGTTTGAAGTACGAAGCCGCGCTGAGCTACGAGCTCCAAAAACAGGTAGGTCAGGCCGTTAATCCAAAGAAAGATGCGTACGGCGGGCGTGAAGCTCCCCCCCAGGCTGAGCCGTACCCGTTCCAACTCAGGCTTCATGGGAATATCTCTATAATAACTGCCGGCACCCTTCCCGGTCAAAGCTAAAAACCTAAGAATCTAAAATACTTAGACTTTTGGCTTGGGTGGCAAGCGAGGAGGGGATTCCCCCTCAATTCTTCCTCGAAGGTAGTAGCCGATAGCTACGCCCAAAATCATCGAAAGAGGTATCGCGTAAAGATGAGGGAAAAGGGGCATTCCAAAGATCTTCTTAAAGGCTTCATCCATGGTCACACCTTTGCGTGTGTGATCGATTGCTGTTTTTGGTACTTCCCTTTCTTATCCGCGTACGATGTTTCGCAGATTTCGTCGCTTTCGAAGAAAAGAACCTGGGCAATCCCTTCGTTGGCATAAATTCTGGCCGGCAAGGGCGACGTATTGGAGATCTCCAGCGTCACGAACCCCTCCCACTCGGGTTCGAACGGTGTGACGTTCACGATGATTCCGCAACGGGCGTACGTCGATTTTCCAACGCAGAGGGTGATGATGTTTCGCGGAATCCGGAAATACTCCACGGTCTGAGCCAGGGCGAACGAATTGGGGGGAATGACACAAACATCTCCCCGGAAGGAAACGAACGATCGTTCGTCGAACTTTTTGGGATCCACGACGGTGGTGTTGATATTGGTGAAGATCTTGAATTCATCGGCCACACGGATGTCGTAACCGTAACTTGACAGGCCGGAGGAGATGACGCCATCCCGCATCTGTTTCTCCACAAAAGGCTCGATCATCTTTTTTTCCTTCGCCATTTTGCGGATCCATCGATCTGATTTCACAGGCATCCGAAACCTCCCGTTCCACGCAACCGAATTGCGTCCGCTAGGCGGGCGCCGCCGCAGCCGGCAGTTGAGTGATTTGATTCCGAAGCGCCAGCATCTCCAGCGCAAATCCCGCTTTCTGGCACGCGAGTCCGGCCGTGCGCCCCGAATCGGCGGCTTTCGAGCCTTTCCCCGCCACACACAGCAGTACCGTGAGCGTCCTCCCCCGAAACGTCACCGGATAAAAGGAGAACACGCCGTCTTTCGGAAGCCGGAGAAGCTCGACGCTTTTGAGATCATCGATCGTGGGGGGAAGTCTTCCGACGTAAGGTGCGGCGGTGTCGACGACGGTTTGAATAATCGTTCTCGTACCGAATGGGATTTTCACCGCCGCGAATTCTCGCGCATGAACGGGGAATCCCCTCACGATCCATCCCCCAATGTGATCCTTCCTCACGACATAGATCGCCATTTGCGGAAACGAGTTTCCCAAGAAATCGAGAAGGGCGTCGAACACCTCCTCCTTCTTCCCGGCGCGCACGAGACGAACCGTGTAGTCGGCAAGGGAAAGATCGGACTTGATCGGTTCGAACTTCCCCGCGTAATCCGTCTGAACGTCAGTACTGATGTCGTAGGTCAATTCACCACTGGAAGCCGAGTCCTTTTCCGGCATGCGAATGTAACGGATATCGCGCGCGACGTTGTAATAGCGTTCCAGGGCCGCTGCAATCCAGATTTCCGGAGCCACGACGATTTGAATCGCCTTGCCGGATTTAAACCCAAGTTGATCGATGGCCTCGACATCCCGGGGATCGCTGATTGCTACGCGGAGCTTCCCGGTCATGCCAATCGGAACCACACGATGTTCCTGGGCGAATTCTTTCGAGACCTGTCTGATCACGTCCGGAGAGATGTTTTCGAATTCTTCCATGGTCGCGGAGGGAACCCTAAGTTGCTCGGCCAGGACTTTCGCCAACTGGGTATCCTCGATGAATCCTAGCTCGACCAAATTGGTTCCCAGTCGGCCACCGTACGTGCGTTGAGCCTCCAACGCCTTGTCGACCTGTTCCGCCGTCAAGATCTTCTTTTTAACCAGGAGTTCGCCTAACCGTAATGCCATGCCTAACGCGAGCCTACCCAAGCTTTTTTGGTTTTGAAAGGAACGGCAAAGCTCGATAGAGTGACCCGCGCATGATGAGACCCTACGTCGTCACCCTTCCCTACTCGGAAAGGGAGCTGGGGAAAGAGGCCAAAAAATGCAGTCTGGAAATCAGCCGTAACCTCGCATCCCTTCTTGCGCTGATGTTGAGAGCGCAGGGCGCAAAATGAGCCTCCCGTTCGAGCCTCTCTCCCCCGTCATCCGCCTGCGAAACTCCTTCAATCGTCCGTACGATGACGCGATCGCCGCCGCGCGGACCTGCTATTCGTCGGATGTGGTGGAGGCGGTCGACGTCACGGCGAAACAGCGCGACTCCATCGGACCGCTGACGTTCAACGCCGGCCATCACACGATCTATCAGCACGCGACGTTTGAATTCAGCCTGGAAAACATTTCCCGGCATTTCGTCTGGTCGATCTTGCATAGTTTTCCCTTTTACAATTCGGACCAACAGAGCCAGAGATACGTCCGATTAAATGAAGTCCGGGCTTTTCTTCCTCCACCGGAAAAAATGACCGGGAAGGCGTTCCAACTCTACCGATCGGCGGTCGTCGAGGGTTTTCAGACGTATCGGGAACTCGCCGAGATTTTGAAGGCCGATACGCTTCGGATCATGGGGAAAATCCGCCACCTCGACCGCCACCCACATCCCCGCCTCGAAAAGCAGGTCGTCCGGGAGGCGGACAAGAAAGCCATCGAGATCGCCCGCTACGTCCTTCCAGTGGCGACGCACACGGCCATGGTTTACACTTGCTCCGGTTTGGTTCTGCATCGATTGTGGAGACTGATGAACGGGGGAGACACACCGACGGAAGCCCGAACCGTGATCGGCGCGATGGTTCAGGCGGTGAAAGAAATCGACCCCGACTTCTTCTCGAAAATCGGCGATCCGCCGTTGGAACGAGAGGAGATCCCGGAGTCGAGCTGGGTAGACGCGGGCCCCGCCGATTACGATCCCGCCGAGTGGGATCGCGAATTAGCTCCGTATCGGCTGTCCAAACTGATGGATTACACGGCAAACGGCGAGAAAGTGATCGCGCAATCGATGCGCATGGCTCTCGGGTCGGCCGTGACCTCTCGGTCCTCTTCGGACCTCGTCCGGCTGGCCCTCGATCCTCACGTAAATCGTTATCGCATCGAAAAGATCGACCTCTCGGCCCAGTCCCCGGTGATGCGAACCCTTCATCACGTTTATTACACGTTCCAGAAGCGCCTGAGTCATTCCGCGGATTCCCAGAATCAGCGCCACCGCATGGTTCCGGGCACCCGCCCGCTTTACCAGTTGGTGGATACGGCCCGACCGGATTTCTTCAGGCCGATGTTGATCGAACGGAATCCCAAAGCGCTCGAAATGTACGATCGGCACATGAAAAAAATCTGGAAGGCCAAAAACGACCTGCTCGAGATGGGCGTACCCCGGGAATTTGCCGTTTACGTTCTTCCCAACGCCGCCAACGTCCGCTTCATGGAATCGGGGTCCCTTCTCTTTCTATTGCACAAGTGGACGCAACGAACCTGCTTGAACGCCCAAGAAGAGATCTTTCACGCGTCGATGGAAGAGGTCGAGCAGGTCACGAAGGTCCATCCCTTCCTCAAGGATTTCGTCGGTCCTCCTTGCGTCGTCCGGAACGGCGTCGCTAGCCCCCGATGCACCGAGGGGAGTCATTTCTGCGGCATTCCCGTTTGGCGGGATTTTCCCAACGTTCAAAGGGAATTGTAATTTCTTCAAGCGAAGTTCTATGACGTAGCGTTGCGGGTGGCGAGGCGGGGGTCCCCATTGCGAGCCAATGGCGAGACAATGGGGGTGAACGCCGAGACCGGAGCCCGCAACGCAACGTTATAGATGTGACCTATCTTTCTTTGCACGTGCAGCCGCTGCGCGCGGCTTCACGGAGCGAACTTCGCAAGGCATCGAACCGGATATCGTATTTGGCCGCCTCCTGACGGTCTTTCAGGTCGCCCTGGATCACTTTCTTGAGTTTGTAAAACTCCACACGGTCATAAAGTGTGTCGATCGAAGCGCTCCCCCGATCAATCTTTTGTTCGAGCTCGAACTCGCACGTGCTTAAATCGGGGAAACGGATCGGTCCGAGAAAACTGCTCCCCCATCGTTTGCATACCGGCGCGGTCGGCCTCTCAACCAATTTAAAACTATCCTTCACCTCGTGTTTGCCACCGCCACCTCCGGCGGAAGAGTCGTAACCGGGATCGTAGAAATCATCCTCGTCTTCAAAATAATCGAAACCGGTTCCACCATTTGGGTTTCCAACCGCCGGTGGAACGGCTGTCGGAGGAGGGAACGGCTGTGTCGGATCTTGCGGATTGGGTACAAAGCCCGGCGCCGTCGGCGCGGGAGTAACCCAAGCTGGCGGGGCGGAGGGGTCATAGTACGGCTGCTGTGGAGCGGTGGATTGAGCCCACGCTGCCGCAGCGAGCCAGTTTGCGCCAAGCAAAACTATGTAAATTCGAGCACTTACACGCATGAGCGTCCCGTATCCTACAGAATCTGCAGATTTGATGCCATTAGTGGACCTCCGGAGGCTGGCTACCTTGCTGAACTTCTTGGAGAAATTCCTGAAAAAGGCGCCGTCGACTCTGGGCGTGCAGAACGTGCGATTCCCGAAGGTCGAGCAGGGCCAGCAAGGTCATCACACCGGCAATCACAATTACCGAGAGGACATACGTAGCAAACCAGACCGGACGCTGGGCGGAGAGGGTATGTCGAAGAACACACAAGAGAAGCACTTCCGTCAAGAGACAAAGGGAGATAATAACGCGCAGCATAAGGCGCCTCTTGGAATAAGGATAAAGTTCGTTCCTCGTACGCTGGTCTGCTCGATAGAGGCTGACTTCCCGCGCGGTAAAGAGAAGAATTCCGAACGTCAGAACGCTCGCAAATATCCAGGACGCACCCGGCACCATGGCGAAACGATCTTAGCACAGCCCAATGACCGCCTTGCTGGTTCCCCCGGGGGTCTGATAAGAGCCCCAGCCTACCATGCAATCGAGTAAAATAGGCATCGTCGGGTTCGGGAACCAGGGGGAAGCCTGGGCGCTTAATCTTCGGGACAGCGGCTGGAACGTAACGCTGTTCTTACGGCCACGATCGAAAGGACGGCGCCAGGCCGAAGCTCTGGGATTTCGAACGGAAGTGATCGGTCCAAAGCTTGAGGAAATCGCTGTTCTCGCACTTCTCATTCCCGATGACGCCATGCCCGAATTTTGTTCCCGGTACAAGATTCACTTGAAGCCGGGACAAAGTCTCCTGTTCGCCCATGGATTCACGCTTCACTACCAAACAGCTGCGTGGCCAAACGAGACCGACTGGATTTTGGTGGCTCCGAAAGGAATCGGAACCGCCGTTCGCGAGCGATTTATCGCGGGCAGCGGTGTTCCGGCCGTCTTGGCCGTCGCGAACGATGCGACCCGCCACGCGTGGGAAGTCGCCAATCGGGTCGCCGAAGGAATCGGATCTTTGCGCGCCGGAACGTACCGCGCGACCGTCCGAGAAGAGGTTGAAGCCGATCTTTTTTCGGAACAGGCTCTTTTAACCGGCGGTCTTCCGGCCCTTGTCGAAGAAACTTACAATGTATTGGTCGATCGAGGTATCTCGCCCGAAGTGGCCTATCTGGAATGCGTACATGAATTGGCGTTCATGGCCGACCTTTTCCAGAAACGGGGAATCCACGGCACGCTTCAGTTCGCCAGTCCTACCGCGCAGTTCGGGGGAATTCAGGGAGGGCGACGTGTGATTTCGCCCGACGTGCGCCAAAACCTCGAAGATCTGTTTGAGGAGATCCGGGCGGGGACATTCGCGGGCAACCTTACCCGGGAAGCGGAGACCGGGTTTCCGGCGACGCGCGAAGCTTTGACGAACTTGAAGGGAAGCCTGGTCGAAATCACCGGCCGAAAAATCCGGCGCCGAATCGAACGCGGGAGAGCTTAGTGTCCCGGAAAACCATCGTGGACATTCTTCAAGCGAAGGGACGCGAAAAAATCGCCGCGCTCACGGCATACGATTTTCAAACGGCAAGAATGCTCGAAGAGGCGGGCGTCGATATTCTTCTTGTAGGCGACTCGCTTGGCAACGTCATATACGGCTACGAAAACACGTTGGCGGTCACCATGAACGATATGATCCGGCACACGGCGGCCGTTTCGCGCGCGGCCCAATCCGCGCTGGTGGTCGGAGACATGCCGTTCGGCTCCTATCAATCGTCCGAAAGCGTCGCGACGAAAAACGCCATTCGCTTCTTGGCGGAGGGTGGCGCTCAAGCCGTGAAATTGGAAGGGGGTCGACCGATGGCCTCTACGATCCGCCGGCTGGTCGAGATCGGAGTTCCGGTCATGGGCCACGTCGGTATGACGCCGCAATCCGTGCACCAATTCGG
>DATDPG010000027.1 GCA_035292885.1 Bdellovibrionota bacterium
GCCACGCTCGAAAAACCGACCGATTTCGCCATCGGCGTGGCGGTCAATCCGAACGTTACCGGCGCGAGAGGTTTGGATGGGGCGATGTTCAAGCTGCGCAAAAAAATCGCCGCCGGCGCCCAGTTCGCCGAGTCGCAGCCGATTTACGATGCGCAGATTCTCCGGAATTTCGCCCGGGCGATGAAATCGGCCGGATTGCCCGTTTGCGTAGGCCAGATGCCGATCGTCAGCAAACGAAACGCCGATTTCTTTCATAATGAAGTACCGGGCGTGAAAATTCCCCAGGAGGTCCGGAATCGTTTCGAGGGCCTTTCAAAGGCGGATGGGGAGCAAGTGGGAATGCGAATCGCGAAGGAGTTAGTCGACGTCGCGTTCGAAGAAGGAATCCGGTGCTTTTATTTGATTCCGCCTTTACGCCGGTTTGAATTGGCTGCCGAGCTGATCACCTACATTAAGAAGCGGTAACTCTTGGTCCTGCGCAAGTTCGTGGATGAAACGGATATGACCTTCGTCGTGTTCTCGGATCATCAATAAGAGTTTTTCAACTGACACGACTCCGCCCGTTTCCAAGGTTCCGCTTCGATTCAGGCTTTCCGAAGAAACGTCTTTAAGTATGCGAATGGTCGCTTGCCTAGCTTCGATGAATTCGTTGAAAGCTAAATCGAGATTCTGTTCGTTGTATCGCCGTGCAATGGCGAGGCGGTCACCATCGATGTTGGGCAGAAATGGCTGATCTTCCTGGAGTAGTCTTGCGATCCGAATTGCATGTCCCTCCCGCTCGATATCACGGAGGTGACAAACATTTTCCAGTGCCGAAAATGCCTGTGATTTTGGTTTCCAGCGTGGATCGCGGCCGCTTATTTGACCGATAGCCTGCCGGATTTTTTCCGGGGTTCGAGCGAGATCTGCAATCAGGGATTGAAGTTCAGCGTTTGTCATCCGACGATCCATTCTTTCCTACACTCCGGGCATGGCGAGCTGAGGAGGATGCGTTTCTTCCGATCGGATTTCAGTCCACTGGGCGAAAGAGGCATCCTGTTCGGCAAGCTCTTCCAGGAGTCGCGTCGGACGAAAATGCGCGCCATATTTCTCGGCTAATTGGCGCAGCTGGTCGGCGATTTTCCTCGCTCCTCGGACGTCGGCGTAAGCCAAAAGGCCGCCGCGAAATGGGGCGAAGCCGGTTCCGAGCACCATGCCGACATCCACGTCGCGCGGGGAGGTGACGACTCCTTCCTCCAAACAACGGCTCGCTTCGTTCACCATTCCCAGTACCATCCGGTCCACCAGCTGGTCATACTCACCCGTCGTCATCGTAAAGCCGCGGCCGTTGGAAGCCTCCTCCAACGCGGCGCGGACGGCCTTTTCGTCCAGAACTTTTCCTTTCGGGCCGTGGATGTAGAAGCCTTTTCCTCCCTTTTTCCCCGTCCGGCCGTCGTGCCGGACCGTGGTGAGGAGCGACGAACTCTTGGGAAAATGCGGCAGCGACTGAGCCAGGTGGTGACCGACCTTTTCGGCGATGTCGAGGCCGACTTCGTCCATCAATTCGAACGGGCCCATCGGCATGCCGAATTGCACCATCATCTTGTCGATCTCCAATACGGGGATTCCTTCCTCGGCGGCGCGGCAAGCTTCGTTGAGATAAAGGCCGAGCAAGCGGTTGACGAGAAATCCGGGCCGGTCGGCGACGACGATCGGTGTTTTTCCCATGGAGAGAGCGAAATCAAGCGTGGTGCTCAGGGCCGGCGCACCGGTTTCTCTCCCCTTGACGATTTCGACGAGCTGCATCCGATGAACCGGATTGAAGAAATGCAGGCCGATCACACGCGCGGGATGCGGAACCGAGGCGGCGATCTCCGAAATGGACAGCGCCGAAGTGTTGCTGGCCAGGACGGTGTCGTTGCGGACATGTTTGGCGAGTTCGGCAAAAACCTGCTTTTTGATATCCAAATTTTCCACGACCGCCTCGATTACCAAGTCTGCGCGATGGAATCCTGTCCAGTCCGTTGTGGGGGCGATCCGGATGTAGCGGTTCTCCGCTTCGCGCCGGTCGATTCTCTTTTTCGCCACCTCTTTCTCGTTCAATTCGCGGACGGTATCGAGGGCCTTGGCGATCGCCGACGGAGCGATGTCTCGGAGGCGGATCATTTTGCCCTTGGCCGCGATGATGTGGGCGATCCCGCCGCCCATGACGCCGGCGCCGATGATACCGACCTTTCGCACAGGTTTCGGAGCTATTTCCAGTTTGCTCCTCCGAATTTCCTCCGTGGCGAGAAAAATATGAATCAGCGATTTTGACACGGGGGAAGCGGCGAGCTCTCCCACGCGACGAGCTTCCACTTCGTACCCGTCGGCCTTTTTGGCGCGAAACGTCTCTTCCAGAACGTCGATCGCCGCGAGCGGGGCCGGATAAAAACCGGATGTGGCCGCCAATGTTTTCTCCCGGACTTTTTTCAAAACGTAATGGCGGGCGGGCGGGAGCCATTCGACGAGGCGGTGCCAAAGCGGTGTTTTTTTGGAGGAGCGCCGCCGGGCTCCGCGTTTCAGCCAATCCCGAGCGATGTTGTCGAGAATCTCCGAAGGAACGACGTCGTCGACGAGACCGATGCGAAGGGCTCGTCGGGAATCGACGATTCTTCCGGAAACGATCATGTCGACGGAAGGAAGAAAACCGATCGTCTTGGGAAGCCGCTGGGTACCGCCGAAACCGGGAATGATTCCGAATCGGACTTCGGGAAGACCGAGCCGGACGTTCGAACCGTTTCCGCAGATTCGATAGGTGCAGGCGAGGGCGAACTCCATTCCTCCGCCGAGGCAGGGTCCGTCGATTGCGGCCACGGAAGGATAGGGAAGCGTCTCGACAAGATTCATCAGAGCGTGACCCTGGCGCGATTTCTGGATCGCGTAGTTAGCGTCTTGCACGGCGAAGATTTCGTTCACATCCGCTCCGGCGATAAATGTTTTCGGTTTTGCGCTGCGGATCAGGAGGCCGGTCACTTCTTTCATGGCGTGAAGTCGCTGGAACGTCCGGGTTAGTTCGTCCACCATTTCGGAGGAAAGAATATTGGCCGACCGTCCTTGCGTATCGAGCGATAGCTCGGCGATTCCGTCCTTTCGAAACTCCAGCTGGTGATTCGCGCCGGCCATCAACGGCGCTCCAATACCATCGCGGCGCCTTGACCTCCGCCGACGCAGAGGGTGGCGAGTCCCAATTGAAGGTTGCGACGTTTCATCTCTTTGGCCAGGGTCAGCGTGATCCGCGTACCGGAGGTTCCAACCGGGTGGCCGAGGGCGATCGCGCCGCCGTTGACGTTGAGACGGCCGACATCGATCGGTGCAAGCTCCGGCTGGTCGGCACCCACCGCCTCGCCGAGTTTTGGTCTTTCAAAGACGCGGAGATTGGCCAACACCTGGGCGGCGAAGGCTTCGTTCATTTCAACCAATTCAATTTCGCGCATGCTCAGTCCGGCTCGCCGCAGGGCGATCGGTGCGGCAACGGCCGGGCCGAGTCCCATCCGTCGGGGATCGAGGCCGGCGAATCCGTAACTTCGGATCCAGGCGAGCGGCTGGATGCCGGTGACCTGCACGCGCGCTTCGCTCATTAAAAGGAGTGCGGCTGCGCCGTCGGTAATGGGTGAACTGTTTCCCGCCGTCACCGTGCCATACCTTCGGTCGAAATAAGGAGTCAGTCTTTCGAGGGCTTCGATGGTTTGGTTCTCGCGCGGGCCGATGTCGTTTCCCAGCGGCTCCGGTTCTCCCGGCAAGTAAATCGGAACAATCTCGTCCGCCATCCGGCCGGACTTTGTGGCGGCCACGGCGCGCTGATGGCTTTGCAAAGCGAATTCGTCCTGTTCCCTTCGCGTGATGTGAAATTCTTTGGCCAGCACTTCCGCGGTCTCCCCCATGTTAAGGCCGCTGAACGGATCCTTGAGTCCTTCGGCCAGAGCCACGACCGGTTTGAGCATTCGGGGCCGGAACTTAGCCAAGGCCGCCGCCTTTTTTAACCGCGATTTGGCGCGCCAGACGTTGCCCATGAAATCGCTCATTTCTCTGGGATACATGAGCGGAATGTTGGACATCGATTCCGTGCCGCCGACGACGACCGTGTGAGCCTGGCCGCTTCGAATCAACTCGAATCCCTCCGCGATCGACTGAAGGCCGGAAGCGCAATTTCGCGACACCGTGTGAGCCGACATGGAAAGAGGCATGCCCGAATTGAGTTCGATGACACGGCTGATGTTTGTGGCTTCCATCGGCTGCGCGACGTTGCCGATAATAACTTCGTCGACGGTGGCCGGATCGATATCGGTCTTTTCCAGAAGCTCGCGGACGGCGATCCGGCCAAGTTCTTGGGCACCCATTCGGGATAGGCGGTCTCCCGCCTTAACAAAGGGGGTACGAATTCCGTCTACAATGGCTACTCGGGTCATAAGGCTCTCAGCGAGGCGTGAATTGAACCTGAGACAAAGAGGGGGCTTTCTGAGGCCGAAATTCTTCTAACAGATTCTCGAAACTCGAGGTTAAGTGACCGAAGTTGCAGCACGAACCTCCTCTCGACCCCTTGGATGACCCGGGGCGTCAAATGCCGTTTGATTTCGCAGAGTTGAATCCGTATCATAGAACGAGTGCAAATTTCCATGAAATGGTGTCTCGCCTTCGGGGCGGCACTGTTTCCCTTCCTGATTATCGATTCAGCGTGGGCGTGGGGTCCGGCGGCTCATCTTCAGTACGGGATGACGGTTTTGGGGCAGCTCTCTCAACTGGCGGACGGCCTCCGGCTGCTCCTTTCGGCTCAGCCAATACCGTTCCTCTATGGTTGCGTGAGCGCGGACATTGTTTTGGCGAAGAAATTAGGGCGAGCCATGACTCATGGCCATCGATGGGACAACGGGTTTCGCTTGATCGAGGAGGCGCAAACGGACCGAACCCGGGCCTTCGCGCTCGGTTATGTGGCCCATCTTGCCGCCGACACGATCAGCCACAATTGTTATGTGCCGAGCAAGACGATCGAATCGTACGATTCCGGAATCCTAAAGCACCTGTATTGGGAGTTGGTGTTCGACCGAAAAATGACCAACTCCAAGACGCTCAAGCTTTTTGAACAGATCGCGAAAGGAGATTTCAACGATTGCGACGCCCATATGGAAAGCCTCGTGCCGACTCGAATCTTTGATTTCTCTTTCAACAAGCAGATTTTTAACCAGCTACTGCTCCTCCAGGGTCTTCACCAGTGGCAAAAGTTGTGGAGCGGGCTTTCCAAGAAAAACCCCTGGCCGTTGCCGCCGACCGAGGTGAAGCACTTTCACGACAAAGCGGTCGGCGCCGTAATGAGCTTTTTGGTCGATCAAAAAGATTCGCCGATGGTGGCGGCCGACCCGACCGGTCAAGCGCGCTTGCGGGCCGCGCATGAACTGCGCCGACATTTCAAGAAAAAGCTCCGGACCGACCGTCCGCCCCCCCGCAACGTGGTTCGCGCCGCCGCACAGAGGTTCGCCCGAGAGCCGTTCTTAGCGATTGAAGTCGACGATCTCAAAGCGGCGTAATTTCAACGATGGACGGCGAACCAACGTTGAAACCACGTATGTGGTGCAGGCTACGGTACCCCGGCAACGCGAGCCAGTTGCGGAAAGCTGTCGAAGTGTTGATCTCGGGAAAAGAGCACCAGGTCGTGCTGATAAACTAAAGCCGCAATCCAGATGTCATTTGTCGGGATAGGAGTTCCCTTAGATCGAAGCTGCTGAAACAAGCGAGCGTAATGGTGGGTTGTTTGTTCGTCTGGTGAAAGAACAGACACGGTTGAAGAGTTCAGAAAACTCACAAGCTTGCTTTCATTGGTTGCCGCAGCCTTTCCACCTAAGAAGCCGGCGCGCAATTCCGCAATGGTGATCAGAGGTAGATAAACTCGCTCAGCTTGTTGGATAAGCCGAACCGCTGTTTCGTCTCCTTTACAGAAGTCTACGTAACGGTTCGTATCAATCGCGATCTTCACTTCCAGAGATCAGGGTCCACCTGATCTTGCATTCGGATGGCCTCGTCGAAGGCCGGATCTTCCACCCAGCTGCCGATGCAGGAAGCCAGTTCATGATTTATCTTCGGAACGTCCCTCAATTTTGCTCCGAGTCTTAAGGTTTCAAGGGTTAATCGATTGAGACTTTTCCCCGTCGCCCGGGCTCTTTTACGTAACCATGTATCTAAATCTGGAGGGATATCTCGGATCGTGTACTGCTGTCGGCTTCTCGGTTTCATTGTGCCTACATAATATATATCCTATGCATGCATGTCAAGCATGCTCAAAACCAGAAAAATACGAATAACCTCCTGATTTTCTCGTTATTCCAGAACCTTATCCTTAATGGTGGGGTCATCAGCTTCATCCAAAACACTTGATAGGGGCGTCAAATACCCTAAAATCACGGATGTAATGAAAAACCATGCATCTTCGCGGGAAGCTGGGATGTCACTCCATAAACTGGCGAAACGGACCGGCTGCTTTGTGGCGAATCTGATGCGAAAAGTGATTCGCAAAGTGAGACCTCGCTCGGCGCCTCGCGGGCCTGTAGCCCTGTGGTCAAAACCGATTTCGAAAACATCGAAAGACCACGACTCCATTTACGACTTCTGATTGATTCGGACATCTATGGACCGGAGTTCGTCCGAAGTTTCTGTAGCCCGTAATCCGAAGCAGTGATATCGAAAACCGAATGAGCCGGGACGCGAGTTCGGAACCTCAAAAAGAGCTGTTTGAGTTGGTTGCGGCGACGCGTGTGGCCCTGGAGGACGCGATTCGGCGGGGGCAACGCACGGATTCCATCGCTGCGGAGCCCGCGGTCCCATCGGTTCTAACGTCTGTGGCGCCGGCGGAAGGCGTTCAAAGCCTTCCGGAAATTCGTGCGTTCATCGGCGAGTGTACGCGGTGCAAATTGCATCGCGGCCGGAAGAAACTCGTCTTCGGCGTCGGAAATCCGAACGCCGAACTGGTTTTCGTGGGTGAAGCGCCGGGGCGGGACGAAGACATTCAGGGAGAGCCGTTCGTCGGGAGGGCCGGGCAACTGTTGAACGATATCATTGAAGCGATCGGCTTCAAGCGGAACGAAGTTTACATCTGCAATGTCGTAAAATGCCGGCCGCCGGAAAATCGAAATCCGGAACCGGATGAGATCGAAACCTGTGAACCATTCCTCGTGGCTCAGCTTGCAGCCATTCGGCCGAAGATCATTTGCGCCTTGGGGAAATTCGCGGCACAGACGCTTCTTAAAATGGAATCGCCGATTTCTCAGCTTCGAGGAAAACTTTTCAATTACCACGGCGTCTCCCTCATGCCGACCTACCACCCGGCCTTTCTATTGCGCAATCCGGCGGCGAAAAAGGACGTATGGGAAGATATGAAATTGCTGCACGCCGAGCTTTGCCGCCTGACGGGAAGAAACATTCCCCGAAAAGGAAAGTAAAATGCGCCCGTTCGGAATCGTGTTTGTCATCCTTTCCGCCCTCTACTTGGGGATGGTTCAGCTCTCAGATCTCCGCCGGCTAAGCGAGCTTCCGACCGACACCGTTCAACGGGAGTACGAGAACCTGACGGCTACGCTGGCTCAATATGATCGGCTTATGACCATGCCCGAAGGAGGCTTGGCGACCATCCAGCAAATGAGGGGGGACGCGAACTATCGATGGCTGGAACTCACGCGCCGGAAATTCCGCATGTCGTTCTGGATGCCCTGGCTGGGGATTGCCGGTTTAGGAATGATCCTGCTTTCGTTTCTCGTAAGACGCCGGCCTTCTGTGATGGCGCTAAATTTAGCGCGGCGATCGGCCGCCAACGTTAACGAGGCCCCGCCGAAGGAAGAGTACGTGGACGATTGGGAATTTCGCCGAAAATCGGAGGGAGGATTTAAGACGCGCGAAGACGCGGTCGAGTGGCTCCTTCAAGATCCTCTGCGCAAATGCGATTACTGCGGCGCAGAGCTGAAAGCCTCGTTCGAGGGGGACCGGGACGCGGTTCAGTTGGTTACGTATTATAAGAAGGTCCCCGAGGGAGCGAAGGACCTCCGGATTGTTTTGGACAGTCTTTGGTTCGCCCGATTCGCCTCGGAGCTCAAATGCAGTTCATGCGAGCGCGTCATTCGTCGGTAGTTCCGGCGGAATTCGATCCGCTGGCGGCATACGATTACCTCCTCCCGAACGATCGGATTGCCGTTTTTCCGGAGGCAAGGCGGGAAGAGGCCAAACTTTTTGTGTACGACCGCGCGGCGGG
>DATDPG010000028.1 GCA_035292885.1 Bdellovibrionota bacterium
CCCGCCGTAATCTGGTGAGCTAAATCGTTGGAAGCCGCGATATTGAAATTGATACGGTTCCTGTGTTTCAGCTGAAAAGCCGAACCGACGTCATGCATCACATCTCGAAGACTTGCGGCGGCGAACACCATCGTCTCCGGCATCTCCTGTTCACGTGTCGCGTTCCCTGTTTTGGATAACTTGATCAGTGCAGCGAGGCCGAACAGGGAAGCGATCCCCAAGATGGCCCATTTTCGCGATGGCGTTGCCTTCATATTACTTCGTCTCCCATGCTGAAATGACTGATCCCCGCCGCAGCTCAAACGTAGCCCAGACGACCAGGCCCAAGGCGAGCAAAATAACGGGGAGCTGATGCGTTGTCCACGAAGGAGCGGCCTGAAAGAGCAGCGCGCCTCGGAGGCTTTCCACGACCAACGTCAAGGGGTTCCAGGCGGCAATCGTAGCGAGCCAGGAAGGCATCTGTTTGTGGGGAACCAGCGCGGTGCTTGTGAAGAAAAGCGGCATATTGATGACATGGACGAACGTCGCCAGCGTCTCCTGCCTGCGGGATCGCAGCGCAATGATACAGGAGAGACTGCCGAACCCGATGGCGAAGAAGAAGAGGGACAGAAAACTGAGCAGCAAGGGGAGGGGCGAGAACGAGAGAGACGCGCCTATTGCGACAGCTAGAACTAAAACAATCGCCGCCTGAGCCAAAAGGCGCACGCCGTCGGCTGAAATTTTACCGACGTGCAGCGCCCAGTACGGTGCCGGCGTCGCCAGCATTCGCTGCAAGAAGCCGGTTTGCATATCCCGAATCACGCCGATCCCCGCTTGAGAGGCGCCGAAGAGGACGGTCATCGCGCAAATGCCGGGGGCAAGAAAAGTTACGTAATCGATGCCGCTCGGGAGTGCGGCCAGCGGGTATCGGTACATCAAAAATCCGAAGAAGAGCATCCAGATCAATGGTTGGAGCAGGGAAAACGTCAGCGTGACGGGACGCCGCAACGTCTTCTTCCAGATTCTCAGAGCCACGACTCCCAAGAGGCTGAAGAAATTCGAACTCATGACTGCATATTCCTTCTTGGATGAGAATGCTTTTTCCCAGCTGGTCCCGAAGCTTGGGCGATCGGATTCAAATCCTCACCCGTGAGATCGAAGAACGCTTTTTCCAACGTCAGGCCGGGACGGGAGAGAAGTTCTTTGGGCCGGGCGATCGTCACAAGCACTCCGCGAGAGAGAATCGCCAGACGGTCGAAATGCTCTTCGGCTTCGCCGAGATTGTGAGTTGCAACGACGACGGCAGTTTCCGGCGTGACAAACGATCTCAACAGTTTCCAAAATTGCGCCCGCACGTTTGGATCCAGGGCGTTCGTCGGTTCGTCCAGAAGTAAGAGCGAAGGCTGCTGCAGAAGCGAGATAGCAAGATGCAGTCGCTGCCGCTGTCCTCCGGAGAGGCGCGCCACCGGGCGGGGCAAGAAATCTTGGAGATTCATGCCGGTGATGACCTGGTCTATGCGGGCGGCTTTCTCGGAACGAGGGATCGCGTAAAGAACCGAAAAAAGGCGAAGGGTCTCTTCCGCCGTCATTTCCGGGTCCAATGCCGGATCCTGCGAAACGAAGCCGATGCGGCGTCTCAGTTCGCGGGATCGAAAGGATTGAATCGGTTGCCCGAACAGATACAACTCACCCGACGTAACGCCGCTCGCGCCGGCGAGAATCCGAAGAAGCGTGGTTTTTCCCGAGCCGTTCGAGCCGACCAGGCCGAGGAGTTCGCCGCCCTGAATTTCGAGATCAATCCCCTCTAAAGCGTGCGTTCCGTCCTGGAAGCGTTTCGTGACGGCGCTAAGCCGAGCTAGGGACAGAACCGTCACGGCGCATAGATGACGCTGCCGACGGCCTCTCCCGCCAGTGCCGCTTCGATGATCTCCGGCTTGAGGCCATTGATCACTTGGAAGCGCTTGAGGAGCCGCGTGTTTTCGAGCAGATCAAGCATGACCCGGTCGAACGGAAGCGCGGCCAAATTTCTCTTTTTGAGCTCGTTGCTTCGAATCTCCGGAATCAGCTTCGCTTTCGGGTTTTTCCTCGGATCTTCTTCGTAAAGACCGTCCACATCTTTGAGAAGGATGAGCGACTTGCTGCCGAAGCACTCCGCCAGCAACAGACAACCGGCATCCGTCCGGTGCGGAGGAATTCGTCCCACTTTCGGAGGATGCTCCCAGATCGAATAGGGGGGCACACCATTATAGATGACGCCGGGGACCACCTTCAGAAAGAGCGGAAGAAGGTGACCGAACATCTCGGGGGGAATCGCCACCACGCCGTAGGGGGCAAGGAGCGTACCCAGCATGTGCGCCGTTCCCAAGGCATCGGCCATCGAAAGCTGGGCCAATACGCCCGTCGGCAGACCGAGATCTAGGCCGATCGAAAAGACATGCCGCGTGCGAGCACCGCCGCCCGTGCCGATAATCAGCTGTCGACCGCCCTTGAATGCCTTGCCTAAGACCTCCACCACCGGGTAGACCGCTTCCCGTCCTCGGTCGAAGATCGATCGCCCGCCGACCTTGATAACGTAGGATTCGGGGAGCATTCGGAATACCGGCGTTTCGGTCTTCGCTTCGACCTCTTTGTCGAGAAGGCTTTCGCGCATCAGCATCGATTCCAGATGGGGTCTCAAATCATTCTTTTTCATGTCGCTCATTGGAGGATCTCCCAATTCCGTTACTTGTCGCTGTAGATAATCGTTCCGACGTTTTCGCCGTTGAGGGCGCGGGTTAAATTCCCTCGCACCAATCCGTTGATGACCTGGATCTTCCGGCACTGTTCGGCGTTTTCCATCAGATCGAGGACCGCGCGCTCGACCACGACGTCTTTGAGATCGAGCTTCTTTAGTTCGGCGACCGAAATTTCCGGTATAAATTTCGCCCCTTTGTCTTTCTTGGGATCGGCCGTGTAGAGACCTTTTTCGTCCTTGATAAAGATCATGCTTCGCGCACCGAACACTTCGGCGATCAGGTACGCGCCCGTATCGGTGCGATGCGGAGGAATTCGCCCGATCGCGGGGTTCTGCTGCCAGAACGTGTAGGGCGGCATTCCAAAAAAGACGGCGCCACGGCGCTCTTCGAGATAAAGAGGAAGCTGCGGGAATTGCGCCGGCTCGATGAACGGGATGCCGTGCTTGGCCAGCAAATAATGGATCATCCGGGCGTTTTGCATGCTGACGAAGGTTCCCAAAACACTGAGCACGCCGGTCGGCAGTCCGAGATCCAGGCCCACGCTATAGGCGTGCCGGGCGCGCGTTCCCGCGCCGGTGCCGATGATCAGTTTGTGCTTGGGAAGATTCTCGACGATCTCTTCGATGAGCGGAAAGACGGCCGAACGACCGCGGTCGATCACACTCTGGCCGCCGAATTTAATGACGTTGGCGTCCGGTAATATCGGGACGATCCGGTGGGCCGTCGTGACGTTTAAAAGCTCCTCGTCCGTCAACGAACCGGTGATCAGCTGCTTTCCAAGATCGGTCAGAACATCTGCGTTCATGATGCGGTTCTCCTCCGGCCCGAAATGCGTATCCCCTCGAGCACGTATTTTTCTTCCGTGGGAAATTCCCCCCTCAAATCGCCGAACATTTTATTCGCCCATTCCTCAAGTTCGCGCAAGATTTTCGTTTTGATCTCTTTGGGTGGGATGATTCCCCCCATCGATTCTTTGTCTCGCCAGGACTGGATCGAATCGATCGGCCGCGGTCTCGCGTTCCAGGCGGCCACGTCAACGGACTCGATGATTTCACCCCCTTCGGCGGCCGCGTGTTCCAGTAGTTGGCGTCGTTGGCGATCGGAAGCTCGGGGGGGAATCCGATGTTCTTCCAAGAGTTCCCGCATTTTCTCGCGGATTTGAAACTTTATGGAATCGCGGGATCGCTTCACTTTGCCCATCAATAAGGTCGCCCCGTCCGGGTGGGCCACGCGCCACGACTCCTGGACGACATGTCGTGGGTTCAACAAATGGAAAACGCGCGATCCGAAGATCAGCCTCGCGCGGCCATTCTCGATCGGCCACTCCAAGTCGGCGTTCACGCAAATCAGCTTGGCCGAAGCGGACGGATCGAGACGGGAGCGAAATTTTTCGAGCATCGCCAGCGAGCTATCGATACCGTAATAATGGATGCCGGGGCGGCTGAGCCAACAACCCAGTTCGCCGGTTCCCGCGCCGATTTCAACCAGTGAATCACCCTCCCTCACGCGTCCGAGCTCCACGACAGCGGAGGCGACTTCCCGGGCGACGGCGTTCGAAAGGCCGGCTCGGGCGTCAAACGAGGCCGCTTGTTCGTCGAACGAAAAACCGCTTCTTTCCGCGCCGGGGCCTTCCATCGTGAGCCGTGCGGGGTAACCCATTGCGGCAAAGACGTCAAGCACTCTTCGGGAGTCTTCGGGAGTTGCCGAAATACTTGCCGACGGACTCGATTTGATTACGATCGCCCTCCAAACTTCTTGAGGAGGTCAACGATGAAATCGATTCTATGGATCGTGGCAGTGATCGCTCTTTGTGGCTCCGCGCAGGCTTCCACGACGACGCCCCTGGTGAGCCATGACAGTTACAGTGTGGGTACCGGAGACATCGAAACAGCCTTTTCCTTCGACGCGGATATCCTTCGAGGCGATTTTGAGGACGAGCGGGTCAAATTCAACCTTGGAGTGAATTATTTTTTAAACGACATCCTCGCTCCCGGTTTAGAGGTCGAAGTGGAACATCTCGGCGGTGAAAACGGATTTCGTTTCCTTCCCAATCTCAAGGCGTACTGGCCGACACACAGCCGAGTTCTCCCCTATTTTCAGGTGGCGATCGGGTATGCCCATGTAGCGGGAGCGGATTTGTTTGATTTCGGCGTGGGTCCGGGGATCAATTTTCTGCTCAGCAATTCAGTCGCGATCGGATTGCAGGTTCGGTACGACCTCGGTACGGGGGACGGGACCTATCACCTGTTCCATATCCCGGCGCAATTCGCCGTTTATTTTAAGCTGTAGTTCGCCGCGGATCCGAAACGGGGCCAGAACATGACTTCGATCATGCGTAAACATGCTGTAGCGCGGCATCATCGAATCGATGCAGATTCGGTTTGTCATTCCCCTCCTCTTGCTGGGGCTTGGTTGCGCTACACCGGGTGACGAGACAGGTCAATCGGGCGAAAGCAGTTCCAGGATCGTGGATGTTTGCAGGGCGTGCCACGGGTCCGCAGACAATTCCGCGCCTCCGCGAGACACGCGCGGAAACACGGAAACCTCCGCCGCCGGAGTGGGGGCGCATCAGGCCCATTTGAATACGGCTCTCACAACACCGCTGGAGTGTCTGGATTGTCACGTTGTTCCCGAACAGCCCGCAGATCCGGGGCATATGGACAGCCCGCTTCCCGCGGAGATTACGTTGGGTGAACGAGCGCAAACGAACGGATCCGCGCCGGCGTGGGACGGAACCGCTTGTACAAACGTTTATTGCCACGGCGGCACATTGAAAGGTGGATCTCACACAGACCCCATCTGGACGACCGTGGACGGTTCGCAATCGACCTGTGGGAGTTGTCACGGATTCCCGCCGCCTTCGCCGCATCCCCAAAATTCCAATTGTTCTCTTTGCCATACGGCGATTGTCGGCACGTCGGGAAACATCATTGACGCTGGCCTTCACATCAACGGACATGTGGATGTGGCGGCCGATTTGGCCTGTACGTACTGTCATGGTTCGGAGGCAAATCCGGCGCCGCCCGTTTCCGTTACCGGTGGCACGTCGACGGCGCTGCGCGGTGTGGGAGCGCATCAATCACATGTCGCCGCCGGACGAATTTCAAACGTCGTGGCCTGCAACGAATGTCACATCGTGCCGACGTCTGCGGACGATCCCGGACACTACGACAATGATCTGCCGGCGGAAGTTACGTTTGGAGCGCTCGCTCGGACGGGTGGATCGGCGCCCGGGTGGGACGGTTCGACCTGTTCGGATACGTACTGTCACAACCCCGATCCGGACGATCTGAACCCGAGCCGCTTGCTCGCGCCGGTCTGGACCACAGTCGGCGGTTCGCAGGAGCAGTGCGGTTCTTGCCACGGATATCCTCCTTGGTCCCCCTCACACCCGACCCGGTCCACGCGATGTTCAAGTTGCCACTCGACCGTCGTTGCGTCGGATGATGTCACGATCCTCGACAAGGCAAAGCACATCAACGGCTCCGTCGATGTGGATGACGAAAACACGTTCCCCTGCAACAGCTGTCATGGGAACGCGACAAACGATGCGCCTCCGAACGATCTTTCCGGAAATTCGAATACAACGGCGATCGGCGTAGGCGCCCATCAGGCGCATCTTGTGGACGGGGCGCTGCGCGTCGCGGTTCCCTGTGGCGAATGTCACGTTGTGCCGGCGAGTGTGGATGCAGCGGGGCATATCGATGTCGCACGCCCGGCCGATGTGGCGTTTGGCCCGCTGGCCGGAAAATTCCGGCCCACGATTCCGCCGGCGTGGAACCGCGTCACCGGCAAGTGCACGAACACCTATTGTCATTTTCCTCCTTTCACCGGCACACCCGGATACGCGAGTGCGCCCGTCTGGACACAGGTCGACGGGACACAGGTGCAATGCAACAGCTGCCATATGCTCCCTCCCCAGACGAACGAGCATAGTTTTCATTTTGAGACCTGGCAGAACGAGGCCTGTACGAATTGCCACGCTCCTGTGATGGATGACAACGGAAACATCGGGGATACGTCGCTCCACATCAACGGCCAACTCGACGTCAATTACGCCTATTGCGCCACCAGCGGCTGCCACCCTTGGTGGTGAACCTTAATCCCCCTGGGCCGGACGGGACAGCCGGTTGGTTAGGGCAAACTCTTTCGGGTCCATGATGTGAAGAGTCGACGAAAGGGCTGCTTTCCAGTCGGGAGGAACGACTTGGAACACCTCATGGATTTTGTCCAAAGCAAGACGCGAGTTTTTGGGACGAGCCGCCTTCGTTACGTATTCCTCGGACGAAATGGGGGTTACGCGCTCCACGATGAGCGGGAAACGAAGTTTTCTCGCCTCTTCGACGATCGCCAACGTGAATCCGTACCAGCTCGTTTCGCCGGTAGAGGTCAGATGATAAATTCCCGTCGGCTTCTTCTCGGCCGACAAGGCTTGGATCGTGCCGTCGGCGATGGTTTCAGCGGACGTGGGGGCGCCGATCTGATCCTGCACCACCCGCAGTTCGGCGCGCTCGCATCCCAGCCGCAACATCGTGCGAAGAAAATTACTCCGCCGGTCGGAGTAAACCCAGGATGTTCGGAAAATGAGATGGCGGCAGGCCGACCGCACAATCGCTTTTTCGCCTTCGAGTTTGGATCGGCCGTAGGCATTGAGCGGGCCGGCCGGATCCTCCTCCCGCCAAGGGCGGGAACCGGAGCCGTCGAAAACGTAATCGGTGGAGTAATGCACGAGGAGTGCGCCCTTCTTTTGGCACCACCCGGCGAGAACGCGCGGGAGTTCGGCGTTTAAGTGAAACGCCAGATCGACCTCGGTTTCCGCCTGCTCGACATTGGTATACGCGGCTGCATTGACAATCCCGTCAGGCGCCCCTCGATCCAATACCTTCGTTAGCTCTGAAAGATCCCGCAGGTCGATATCGGACCGGCCGAGAGCAACCACTTCACCGAACCGACCAAGTTTCGGTTGTATGGCGTTCCCCACCTGACCTGTTTTCCCGAGGAGGAGAATCTTCATTTTCTTTTCCCGGTCAGAACTTCGGGAGCCCTGAAATCTCGCGAAGTGCGGGGGCAGCTCCGTCTTTTGCCGAAAGGATGGGGTTCTTCAGCGGCCAGTCGATGGCGAGATCGGGATCGTTCCATCGGACCGTCTGTTCGCATTCGGGATGGTAGACGTCGGTACACTTATAATAGACGGTGGCTGTTTCACTGAGAACGGCGAAGCCGTGCGCAAACCCCTTGGGAATCCATAGCTGACGTCGGTTTTCCGCCGACATTTCCACCGCCACCCATCGGTTAAACGTCGGACTCCCTTTTCGAACATCCACCGCTACGTCGAGGACGGCTCCCGCAGGGACGATAACCAGTTTCCCCTGACCGTGCGGTTCCTGAAAATGGAGGCCGCGCAGCGTATTCCGAACCGAGTGACTGAGATTGTCCTGAACGAACGGACCGGTGACGCCTGCCTCCCGGTACGGTTGGTCGCTCCAGACTTCAAAAAAAGAGCCGCGGAAATCCTTGAAGAGTTTCGGTTCAAGGATGAGAACGTCCTTCAACGATGTTGGAGTTACTACCATGTTCGTTCTGAATCGTGCTCCGCGAGCTGGAGAAGGTATCGGCCGTATCCTGTCTTGGCCAACGGTGTGGCCAATCGGACCAGTTGTTCATGCGTGATCCAGCCCTGCCGCCAGGCCACCTCCTCGGGGCAGGCCACCTTTTCCCCCTGCCTTCGTTCGAGCGTGGCGATGTAGTTGGAAGCATCGAGGAGGGAGTCGTGAGTCCCCGTGTCGAGCCAGGCGGTTCCTCGGCCGAACACGACCACCTTGAGGAGTCCGAGCTTCAAATAAGCGTTGTTCAAATCGGTGATCTCGAGTTCGCCCCTCCCCGAAGGCTTGAGGTTTCGTGTGAGTTCAACGACGCGGCGGTCGTAAAAATAGAGTCCCGTGACGGCCAAGCTGGATTTCGGTTTTTTCGGTTTCTCTTCGAGGCTCAGAGCTTTGCCCTCTTTGTTCATTTCGACGACGCCGTAGCGTTCCGGGTCGCGGACCGAATACCCGAAAACCGTAGCCCCCTCTTTTTTCTGGGCGGCTTCCCGAAGAAGTTTGCTCAAGCCGGAGCCGTAGAAAATATTATCTCCCAGGACCAGCGCCACCGGCTCTCGGTGGATGAAATCTTCCCCGATCAGAAACGCCTGGGCGATTCCTTCCGGTTTCGGCTGTTCGCTGTAGGAAAAGCGGACGCCGATATCCTCCCCGGACCCGAGCAACTCCCGAAAACGGGGGAGATCTTGAGGCGTGGAGATAATGAGAATGTCGCGGATTCCGCTCAACATCAGGACGGACAGCGGATAATAGATCAACGGTTTGTCGTACACCGGGAGGAGCTGTTTTCCCGTCGCCCGAGTGACGGGATAAAGCCGCGTCCCGGATCCTCCGGCCAAAATAATTCCTTTCACGTTGCCTCCCGGACCTTCCAATCGGTCAACTCTTGATATTTGCCGCCTTGAATGGCCGTCCACCATTTTCGGTTGTCCCGATACCACTCCACGGTCTTTCGCAAGCCCTCTTCCAAAGTAATTTGTGGGCGCCATCCAAGCTCGCGCGCCTTGCCGAGTTTGATGGCGTAGCGGAAGTCGTGCCCCTTTCGGTCTTCCACAAAGCGAATCAACGATTCCGGCTTTTTCAAAACGGCCAAGATTTCCTTGGCCAAATCGATGTTTCGTCTCTCCGATTCCCCGCCAAAATTATAAACCTCTCCTATCTTGCCCGATTCGAGGGTTCTTTGAATCCCGGCGCAGTGGTCGGATACGTGGATCCAGTCGCGGACGTTCTCCCCTTTCGCGTAAACGGGAATCGGCCGGTCCGACAGCGCATTCAAAATGACCACCGGAATGAATTTTTCCGGAAACTGAAAGGGTCCGTAATTGTTCGAACAGCGCGTCGTGACCACGGGGAGTTTGTGCGTCTGATAATACGCGCGCGCCAGGCTGTCCGCTCCGGCCTTTGCGGCGCTGTATGGGGAGTTCGGAAGGAGAGGGGAACTTTCGGAAAAATAGCCGGCTGGACCTAACGTTCCGTACACCTCGTCCGTGGAGACGTTGATGAACCGGAATCGTTCGCGCTCCGAGTCCTTCAGTTCGGTGAAATACGTAGTTGCACATACGAGCAAAGTGTGTGTTCCGAGGACGTTTGTTTGAACGAAAGGAGACCCGTCCAAGATCGACCGGTCCACGTGGGACTCGGCCGCGAAGTGGACGATCGCTTCGACCGGGAACATTCCTTTTCGGTTCGGAATCAGCGCGGCGAGGACGGCTTTCGCGTTGCAAATGTCCCCGCGAACCAGGTCGATTCTGGCCCGATGCCGAGGCTCAAAGTTGTTGCAGCAACCGGCGTACGTCAATTTGTCGAGAACCGTGATCTCTTCCGCCAGGTCATGATCGATGAGATATCGGACGTAATTGGACCCGATAAACCCCAACCCTCCGGTCACTAAAATTCTCTTGATTCGTGCCATCCGCTTCCGCGCCTTTGCGGGGCGGGATACTACGCCAATTGGAGGTAAATTCCGAGTCCGAGAGGTAATGTCTCCTCTTGTCCGGATCGGCCATCACCGATAGTTTCTAGAGCGAATGATATCCGGTTTAGAAGGTGCGATCTTAGGAGCGATCCAGGGGCTTACCGAGTTTCTACCGATCTCCAGTTCAGGCCATTTGGTCTTGGCCCAACAGCTCTTCGGAATGAAGGACTCTCCTCTCGCGTACGACGTCCTACTGCATCTCGCGACATTGCTCGCGACGATTCTCATCCTTCGCAAACAGGTACTCGAACTTGTCTCAGCGACGTTTCGCCTGCCGAAGTTTTTCCGAAATCTCGTCCGGGATCGAACAGCCGCGGTCCAACAAGACCCGCAGGCGTGGGTCGTGCTCCTGATTCTTGTGTCGACGATCGTGACGGGTGCGATCGGCGTAGGCTTTCACGATTATTTTGAGAAACAGTTCTCGATCCTGGACGACCTCTGGTGGCAGTTCGCCTTTACGGGGATCGTTCTTTTTTTATCTCGCCGCCGTGGAGATCCATCCTCTCCTCAAAACATCAAGACGGAAACTCGGGCGACGCTCTTGGATGCCGTTTGGATTGGTTTGGCTCAGGGTGTGGCGATCGTTCCCGCTATCTCGCGCTCGGGTACGACGATCGCTTGCGCTCTCCTCTTGGGTTTTGACCGTCGTTTCGCCGGAGAGTATTCGTTTCTGGTTTCTCTTCCCGCTATCGCCGGTGCGGTTCTCCTGGAGTCGCGCAAAGTAGATTCTTTAGGCGTGCCGGTTGCCGGCGCCGTGGCGGGATTCATCCTTTCGTTTGTCTTGGGGGCCGTTACGCTCAAACTTCTGCTGGGATGGATTCGGGGGGGAAAACTCATCGGCTTCGCGTATTACTGCTGGGCCATGGCCATTTTCTCGCTCGCTCTGGTTTGGTCTCGTTAGGCCGAATCTGCTCCAGACGCGCGTAGATGGAGCGGGCCCGCCGAACCGATGGCGATCTTTGACGCCGGCGTCGGCGCTCGATATACGAATGACCTCGTAAGTACAATGCCTTCTGCCGGATCGCCGCACAGTACCCTGGCCCGCTTTCTCGCGGGCATAATCTTGTTCAGCGCCTATGTCGTGACCGCCCATTGGGGGTTGCGTCTGGACGCGGTGTCGAACTACGCCACGCTCGTCTGGGCGCCTTCGGGAATCGCCTTGGCCTTCACGTTGATTTTCGGCGTGGCGCTCGGGCCGGCCGTCATGTTGGCAGCCTTCGTGGCCAATCTCTGGCAGGGGGCTCCATATCTGACGGCGGGCGGGATAGCCGTCGGCAATACGCTTTCCTGTATTGTCGCCACGTCGATCCTGTCGCGCATGACCGATTTCCAAAGGGAGATGAATCGTGTCCGTCAGGTCGGAGCCTTCATCGTCGTGGCTGCCCTCGGCAGTACGCTCATCAGCGCGAGCATCGGTGCCGGGAGCTTATGGCTGACGGGACAAATTCGGGAAACGGCGGTGCAAGCGACGTGGACGGCGTGGTGGGTGGGGGATGCACTGGGCAATTTGCTGGTGACGCCCCTTCTTCTTACGTGGTCGAAAGCGCCCTCGTTTCGGCGCCCGATCCGGACGTATTTTGAAATTCTGGCACTCGTTGTCGTGACCACGTTCATCCTCGGCGTGGTCTTTGACGATATCTCGCTGGGTCATCAGCTTCGATTCCCGAAAATGTATTTTCTTTTCCCTATCGTCCTTTGGGCGGCTCTCCGCTTTGGTCCCCGGGGAGCGACGGCGACCATTTTTCTATTGTCGGCCGTGTCGATTTACAACACGTATCTCGGTTACGGGCCCGCCGTAGTTGAACATTTGAACGAAGGGCTCCTCCGACTCAATCTCTTCCTGGGTATCCTCGCTCTGACGGGATTGACGTCCGCCGCGACAACGGCTGAACGCCGCGAGGCCATCACCAATTTGGAGAAGTCCCACGAGGAGTTGGGCCAACGCGTCGAAGAACGTACGGCGGAACTCCGCCGGATCAACGAAACACTTCGGGAATTGGAACGAGCCGCATCGCACGCCCAGGAGGAGCTGAAAGAATATGTGGATCACATGTCGACGTTCAACGCGAAGCTCGCGCCCGACAGCCGGATTCTGATGGTGAATGAAGCGGCCTTGCGGGCCTCGGGTTACTCCTGGAGCGAACTGTCTCAAATGAGACTTCTCGACGGACCGTGGTTTAAATTTGATCCGGAAGTTCATGCCCGGGTGAAACGAGGGCTTTCGGACGCCGCGCGAGGAATTCCGGTCAATTATGACGAACGGATTCAAATTGCGGGGAACCGAATACTCTATTTGAACTTCAGCCTCAGCCCCGTCTTCGGCGGAGGGCAACTGCGCTATATCTTGGCCGAAGGACGGGATATCACGTCGCAAAAACAGGCCGAGGAGAAATTCCGGCGAGTTTTGGAAGCGGCGCCCGACGCCATGGTCATCGCCGACAAAGAAGGGAAAATCGTTCTGACAAATGCCCAAGTGGAGACGGTTTTTGGATATTCCAAGAGCGAATTGATCGGCATGCTCGTGGAAAGATTAATTCCGGAACGTTACCGATCGGCTCACCACGGTCATCGAGAGGACTACGCCTCCGACCCGAGAGCGCGGCCTATGGGGGGCGAAAATCGACCGCTTTGGGGCCTTCGAAAGGACGGAACGGAATTTCCCGTTGAAGTCAGCCTGAGTCCGCTGCAAACCGAAGAAGGTCTATTGGTCACCGCGGCGATTCGGGACGTGACGGACAAGAAACGGTCGGAGGAGCAACGAACCCAGTTGGCGAAGGCCGAGGAGGCGATTCACCTTCGGGATGAATTCCTGGCCATCGCGTCCCACGAACTTCGAACCCCTTTGACCGGTCTACACCTGGAACTACAGCTTCTCGACCGACTCTTGCGAAAACAGAGCGGCCAAGACGGATCGGAATTGAAATCCAAACTCAAGGGGGCGCAAGCGCAGATCCAGCGTCTCACAGCGCTTTTGGAAAGCCTGCTGGATGTGTCCCGAATCACCGCCGGCCGCTTCAAGCTGAACGTGGAACCGGTCGATCTTTGCTCCGTGGTACAGGAGGCCGTCGATCGCTTTCGAAAAGAGGCGGAGAGTTCGCAAATTGACTTCTCCCTAACCTTGCCCGATCGGGTTGAGGGAACCTGGGATCGCCTCCGCATCGACCAGGCCATCACGAATCTTCTCTCCAACGCCTTGAAATACGGGGCGGGGAAACCGATCGAGGTCGAGCTCGAAGGAGATGGATCGAGCGTTCGCCTGAAGATTCGGGACCAGGGGATCGGTATACCTCCCGACCAACTCGACCTCATCTTTCACCGCTTTCATCGCGCCGTTGCGGGAAGCTCTCAGAGCGGTCTCGGTTTGGGTTTATTCATTGTCCGGCAGGTTATCGATGCCCACGGCGGGCGCATCCATGTGGAAAGTCGGTTGGGGCATGGTTCTACATTCGTAATTGAGCTTCCTCGCCACTGCATTCCCCGGGCCGATCCGTTCGCGCCGGTAAGATCGGACGAGGCACAGGTCTAGTGCCCCGCGAAACACAGAGGGAGGATCCCGCACACGGTAAAAGCATTCTGGTCTTGGAGGACGATCCGACGATTCGTCTGGCGCTGGCGGAGCTGTTTAAGATGGAGGGGTTCGCCGCGGAGATGGCCGAACATGGAATGGACGCTCTCCGGCGAATCAAGAACGGTTATCGACCGTGTCTCATTATTCTGGATCTCATGATGCCGAATATGGACGGCATTCAATTCATGGACGAGATTCGGCGCATACCGGGCGCGGCGGACACGCCGGTCGTCGTGCTATCGGGCGACGGCCGGGCGAAAGAAAAAATCGCGGGCAGAAAGGTGGCTGAGACCATCACGAAGCCTGTCGATATCGATCGATTGATCGATTTAGCGCGTCGTTACTGCTGACGCCGCATAGGGGTCGCCCTAAGGAAATGGTTATTCCTCCTATTTGAGAAGCTTATCTGTCTCAAGTCCAGGGGAAATCACAGTTACGACCTGAACGGTTTCGCCCATTAAGCGATAGATAACTCGGTACTTCTTGAAAACGACTTCCCGAAAAGCAACATTTTCAGGAACGACGGATCCCGAAAGAGGATGCCGGATCAACCGATCGACGGAATGAATTAACTGGTCAATGAATTTTGAGGCAGATGGGGGAGAATCTTTAGCGATAAATACACCGATAGCCTCGACACGCTGCAAAGCCGCTTTCGACCAGACTATTTCCACTTTTCTTGTAATTTTCGAAGGCGAGATACCGCAGTCTTGTGAGGCACGACCTTCCCGGATTCAAGATCGGCGACGCCTGCCGCGATATTTCGCAGCACAACCTGTTCAGCGAGCAGGCGGTTGTATTCCGTTTGCGAGATCAGGACCACAGGGTCGCCATCCTTTTGGGTTACGAGGTAAGGGGTGCCGTTCCCCACTTCCTTGAGAGTCTCGTAGAGGTCATTTCTAAATACGGTTGCCGACTTAACTTTCGGGATTGTCATATTCAAAGCGTACGCTTTTACGTACGTATCTGTCAAGAGTCTCGCCTGGCATCGATGAACGCGGTTTCCAGAAACGACGAACGGGAAGCCTCCGGTTTGTTTCGCTCATGGCCGATAGGCACTCACTGAAACAAGAGAGGAGGAGTTCAGGAAGGGATGGGGGCCATGGCCCCCGGCGCGGACAGAAAGGTGGTAGAGACCATCACGAAGCCTGTCGATATCGATCGATTGATCGATTTAGCGCGTCGTTACTGCTGACGCCGCATAGGGGTCGCCCTAAGGAAATGGTGCATCGTCGGAGAAAATCCTTCGCCGGCATCGGTCGCCCAAAGAGATATCCTTGCGCTTGCTCGCAGCCATGTTCCTCCAGGAAATCGCGCTGCTCGGACGTCTCCACTCCCTCGGCGACCACGGTCAGGCCGAGAGTGTCGCCTAGATGTATGCAGGCCGTTACGATTTCCGAATCCACGAGAGATTGAGGGAGTTTCATCACGAAACTCCGGTCGATTTTCAACGTATCGATAGGAAGCTGGCTTAAGTATCGAAACGATGCGAAGCCGGTTCCGAAGTCGTCCACGGCGATGCGGATGCCGTTAGAGCGTAACGCTCTCAGCCGGTCGGTCACGGACCGGCTCACAGAGAGGAGCTGAGACTCGGTAATTTCGACTTCAAAAGAATCGGGCGGCAGACGCGCGGCCTTCACCGTGCGTAAAATATCGTCGACAAAACTCGGCTGGTGAACTTCGGGCGCCGTGACGTTGACCGAGATCGCCATGAAAGCGCCGCCTTTGCCCGCCCAAGTCATCGCATCCGCGCAGGCCGTGTGCATGACCCATTCGCTCAACCGAAAGATGGATCCCGATCGTTCGGCGTTGGAGATCAAGCGTTCCGGCGAGACTCCTCGAAATCCAGGAAGCCCGGAGCGCAACAAGGCCTCCGCTCCCACGACGCGCCTCGTGCGAGAAACCACCCGAGGTTGGTACACGAGACGGAGCGCCTGGCGGGCGGGAACGATCAAAAGACTTTCTCCGCGGAAGGAGGAGCCGCCGGGGAGGAAGTGGAGAATTCGAATCGGCGTCCGCCGCGCGTTTTTGCCCGGTACATGGCACGATCGGCCGCCCGGAGGAGCGATTCTTTGTCCCGCCCTTGATCGGGGTATGTCGCGATTCCGATGCTGGCCTTTCCGACGTACGTGATCTCCCCGAGCTGAAAGGGGAGTGTGAGTCCTTGAAGGAGCTTGGTTGCAACGCCGGAAGCTTCCGAAGATTCGTTGATATCAGCAAGAAGAACCGTGAACTCGTCGCCTCCCAAACGGGCGACGGTATCCACATGGCGGACGGTCTGTTCCAGCCTCCGCGCCACCTGAATAAGCAACTGATCTCCCGTTTCATGCCCCCATCGATCATTCACGCCTTTGAAATCGTCCAGATCGATAAAAAGGACGGCGAAGCGCGTCGTGTTGCGCTGCGCTTGTGCGATATGTTGATCTACGCGGTCGGAAAAAATTCCCCGGTTCGGAAGCTGCGTGAGGGGATCGTGTTTCGCCATCTGCACGAGGGTGCCCTCGATCCGTTTTCTCTCCACGGCATATCGGATCATTCGCGTTAAAACTTGGGCGTCCAGCGAACCTTTCGGGATGTAATCCTCCGCTCCGGATTGAATGGCGCGAAGCCCCAGGGCTTCGTCATCCGATCCCGTCAAAACGACAATCGGCGTACGAGGCGCGACGGCCATCGCTTTTTTCAGCGTTTCGAGCCCCTGCCCGTCGGGGAGGGAGAGGTCGAGCAGAATGATATCGGGAATTTTGTGGGAAACGACTTCCGCAAATTTGGCCACGGATGGCACGCTCATGGCCTCATAGCGGAAATACTTCGACTCCTTGAGGCACTCTTGAAGGAGTCGAACGTCGCCCGGATTGTCCTCGACCGCTAATATGCGGATCGGGGCTGGATTCAATGTGGAACCCCCCAGTCGGGCGGAAGCTTCACGGTGGAAAGCCAGAATTCCCGAATCTGCTTTACCGCAGCCATGAAATCATTGAGATCGACCGGCTTGCTGATGAAGCAGTTGGCGCTGAGCTCGTAGCTCATCAAAATGTCCTCTTCCGCCTGAGAGACGCTCAGGATGATGACCGGAATTCTCTTGAGCGTGGTGTCTTGCTTGATCTCGGCCAAAACGGTGCGGCCGTCTTTGCGGGGCAAATTGAGATCCAAAATGATCAGGTCGGGTGTTTTCGCCTGGTGATACGTGCCCTTCATTCGCAAATACTGCATCGCCACGGCTCCGTTGTTGGCCACCCGAAGATGGTAATCGAACTTGCTTTCCCGGAAGGCCTCCACCAAGAGCTGAACGTCGGCGGGATTGTCCTCGACCAGCAAGATCAAAGGAGGCTCCGATTTCTTCTTGGGGGTCGTGACGGGAAAATGCTCGGTATGCGCGGAAGCGGGACTTCGTTCTTCGGTGATCGTCTCCAGGGCCTTCGAGGACTGTTCTGACATTTGATCCCTCCCTTCATGGGGTGATGAACGCCGTTTCATTATAAAACGTTCCAGTGTCGGACGGGTGAACCGGAGGTGAGACATCGAACGCTCGTCTCTCGGGCGATGATCGGTGGACACGCCTGCCGCATCCGTCTGGGGAGAGCCGCAAGTACCTTAAATGCCAATTGTTTTTCGTTAACGCTTCGTAGGACAGGGAAGCGATCGAATGGACGCGCCTGTGACGAACAAAAAAAAGAGCGAGGCGAGGGCGTTGGGCCGAAATCGAGAGAGCGGAAATGGTGATGTGGAACGAGTGATGCGAAGAAAGTCAAGGGGCTAAGCCGATATCTACATTGAGCTTCATAGGTTTTAGGCGGATTTTGCATCTTTGAACCGGACTCCGCTGACCTCGTGTGGGATAAGGAAGTAAAACGTGCTGCCGGCGCCGGGCTTCGATTCCGCCCAGATTCTGCCGCCGTGGCGATCGACGATCTTTTTGCAGATGGCCAGGCCTGTCCCGGTCCCTTCATAAACGTTTCGCGCGTGCAGCCGGCGAAAAATCTGGAATATCTGTTCGGATTCCTCCGATTCGAAACCGATCCCATTGTCGGATATCGAGAAAACCCAGCCGCCGGCTGTGTCCTCCGCCCGAATCCGGATTTGGGGCGGACACTCTCCCCGGAACTTCAGCGCATTCGAAAGAAGATTTTGAAAGACCTGGGATAGCTGGATGGGATCCGAAAGCACGGTGGGCAGTTCCTCCGCGTCGATTTTCGCCTCGGTCTGGACGATCAGCGAATGAAGTCCCTGTAACGCCGTATCCAAAGATTTTGAAGCTTCGATGTAGGTGAGCGAAATGTCCCCCCGCGCCGCTCGGGAGTATTCTCCCAGCGACCGAATAAGATTTTGAAGATGTTTGGCCCCGTCCACGACGAAGTTGATGTATTCATCCGCAGTAGAGTCCAACTTGCCGGAATATCGCCGAGAAAGAAGTTGGGCGAAGCTGGCGACCGTGCGCAACGGCTCTTGAAGATCGTGCGAGGCGATATAGACGAATTGAGACAATTCCTGGTTCATCCGTTCGATCGCGGTCATCTGTTTTTTGAGTTCTCGCTCCGATTTTTTTCGCTCCGTGATGTCGAGAATATCGCCGACGGCGCCGACCGGTTCCCGAAGCCCCGCATGAATCGGTGCCGCCGAAATAGCTACGAATCGGCGGTGCCCCTCGCCGTAATTCAAAAGATATTCTTCGCCTTGTATGACCTCTTCCTGACGCAGGGCTCGAGTCATCGGATCCTTACCCGATGAAACTTCCGAACCGTCCGTCTGAAAGAGTCGGACGCGGGAAAACGGAGCCGGGCGATCCGTGGATTCGCGGGGCAGATTCAAAATTCGCTGCGCAATTTGGTTGTGCAGGAAAACTTGCCCCCGGGAATCGATCACGACCACGCCCGAAGGCATCTGGCGGAGTACGGTTCGCAAGTACGCGCGGCTCGCGGTGAGTTTTGCAAGAATTTCGCTTCGCTTTCGTTCTTCTTCCTCACGTTCCGTGATGTCGCGAACAAAGACGGAGTACATCTTCGCCCTGGGCCCCTCGACAGCGGTTAGCGAGAGTTCTACGGGAAATTCATTTCCTTCCCCGCGCACGCCGTGAAATTTCACCGTCCGCCCGAGCAGGGAGAGAAAGGGTCTCGACTTCCCTTTCTCTCGTAAGGAATCAGCCAATCCCGGAAGCAGTTCGGAGATGTACGTTTCGAGTAGCTCGAGCCGCGTGCGCCCGAAAACACGTTCCGCCGCGGGGTTACACTCTCGGATAAGTCCCTGCGAGTCGAACAAGATGATCGGTTCGAGTGCGGCGCTCAAAATAGCCTTTAGCCGGGCCTCGCTTAATCGAAGCTTCTCCTCGACGAGCAGATGCGCTTGAAGCTCCTCGCGGTAGCGCGCCGATTTTGTTCGGGTGATGCGAAGGTTCCCGCCCAGGTCGGATTCATTTTCATTTGAACGTTTCTTTAGCGTCGGCTTCATGGCTCAGTCCAAAGCGGGGACGTCTCGAAATTGTTCCATGTGAAGTGTTCTTTCGAGCTGAAACAGCTTGGCGGTCTCCTTTCGAAGCGCCGAGAGTCTTTCGAGAAGCTTCCTTCCGGACACCGCGCCTTGTCCGGCCGTTTCTTGAAGTTCGCGCGCGACGTCCATTTCATTCTGGAAGCCGGTCCACACGACGATCGGGACAACGACCGAGCGGCTTCCGATGTGCACGAGCGCCGCTTGGAGCAAAAGAGCGTCGTGCGGATTATCCTCGACGAGGATGATCTGGCGCGGTTCGCTCAAAGCTGTTCCACCTTCGCACCGGCTTGACGTGCCAGCTGAATGATTTCGTCCACGTTCACCGGCTTTTGAAGCCATGCCGCGGGAGCCATCTCGTGGATGAGGTCCGGTTTCGCGTCTCCGCAGGTCAGGACCACCGTCGGAATATCGCGGATTTCAGGGAGCTCGATTTGGCGCCTGCGAAACTCGACGCCGTCCATATCGGGCATCAGAATATCGAGGAAAATCAATGCCGGTTTCTTCTTGGAGTCCGCAAGGAGCTTCATCGCGGATTCCCCGTTGGGCGCCGTCATGACGTCGAACTCCTCCATCCGAAGAATCTCCGCCAACGACTCGCGGATGGTTTCGTTGTCCTCAATCACAAGAACCGTACACATAGGTTTCGCTCCCTTCGGCGATGGCAAGAAAAACTATATGTTAGCAATCTTCCGAAAGAAATTCACCGAGCCGAGACGATGCAATTTCAAGTACTTAAGTCATTCTTTCCGCAGCGGTTTGGACCTTTCGGGGAAAAACCAGCAAGGTTCTGAGAATTCCGTTTTCGTCAACGAAAATCATAAGCGCGAGCCGTTTACGCTTCCATCACCGGTTCAAAACGATCCACATTCGCAGGAGTTTTCTTGGCGCATCGGGTCTCATGTGGCTGTACCGTCCGATACCGCTTCTTGCGATCAATTCCAACAATCGTGACCCCCGCGTTTCTAGGATTTTCTGAATTTGTCAACACATTGCTTAATTTATCGCCGTGCAGATTCACACAGCGTCAGCTTCGGAAGAAAGGTCGAAAAACGGATCCCGTGAGAGCTTTATGAAACGAGGTGCGTAAGGGCTGAGCTTTACACGGGATTTCCTCCGGCGGATGATGGTCTCTCCCTCATGGAACCGAGGCCCATCGAAATAGCCGCCGCCGTTCTTTTCGGCGGAGCGGTCCTTCACACGTTTTTGTGCGGTTTCTTCAAACGGGCCGCCGACCGATATCCCGAAGGATCGCTCCGCGAAAATCTATTTCACCTGTTGGGCGAGGTGGAGATTGTGTTCGGCTTCTGGGCGGGGGTTCTCCTCCTTCTGTTCGTGTCCATCGAAGGAAGTTCCGCGGCTCTGGCCTACGCGGATAGCCGCAGTTTTCGCGAGCCGCTGTTTGTCTTCGCGATTATGACCGTGGCCGCCACACGGCCGATTCTCGATCTTACGGAGCGGATTGTTCTCCATGTGGCGAAATGGCTGCCGATGCGGGGTGAGTCGGCCTATTACCTCGCCTGTTTGGTTTTAGGGCCACTGGCTGGAAGTCTGATTACGGAACCGGCCGCCATGACCGTGACGGCGTTGATCCTCGGGCGGCGTTATTTTGATCGGCCGATTTCAACGCGGTTCAAATACATCACGCTCGCCGTTCTGTTCGTGAACGTATCGATCGGAGGAGTTCTGACGCCTTACGCCGCCCCGCCCGTTTTGATGGTCGCCGGAAAATGGGGATGGGATCTGCAGTTTATGTTTGCGACGTTCGGCTGGAAAACGACCTTGGCGGCGGTCATTAACACCGCCTTAGCGACCGGCTTCCTTTCTAAGGAGCTGCGAGGGTTACCCCCGAATGAAATGCACGAGAGCGTTTCCCGAATCCCGGTTTGGCTCAGCGTGATGCACGTCGTCTTTCTTGCGTTAATTGTCCTGAACGAGCGTCACCCCGTGATTTTTCTGGGCGTCCTCATGTTTTTCCTGGGCGCCGTCGTAATCACGCGCGAATTTCAAGATGAACTGAAGCTGAAAGAGAGCCTATTGGTTTCTTTTTTCCTGGCCGGCCTCGTAATGCTGGGCGGTCTCCAACAGTGGTGGCTTCAGGCGGCCATCGCCCATTTGAACGAATTTCCACTCTTCTTAGGGGCTGCCGGTCTGACGGCGTTTACGGATAACGCCGCGCTCACATATCTCGGCTCTCAAGTGGAAGGGGTTTCGGAAGGCTTTAAGTACGCACTCATGGCGGGCGCCGTGGCGGGAGGGGGTTTGACGGTGATCGCGAACGCTCCCAATCCCGCGGGTTACGCGATCCTTCAAGAGCGGTTTGGCCGGGAAGGGATCAATCCCCTCTGGTTATTTCTGGCGGCGCTCCCGTTCACGCTCATCGGAATGATTTGCCTCTGGCTTTTCTAGTGCCCTGAGTCAGGAATTTCTCACCCATTTCGCTGGTCCTCGACGGCGCTGGCTGCGTTGGGCCTCCTCAGAATACTCGCGGTATTCCTTCGTCGGCCCGCCTTGCCAGCACCGCCGATGCCTCAGCGAAATAGGCAAGAATCCTCTGACTCAGGACACTGGAGCTTTGGCGCCTATGGGCTGGCGTCTTCTTCGACAAATCCACCTGTTTCAAAGAGTTCGTTGCTGGATACGACTCGAACGCTTTTTAAGTTTAACGGATAAGCGGCCCATCGCGCATCTTGCTGGAGAATATCTTTCTGCTCGGCGGTGGGTGTGAATTCTCCCCGACCGTTCCAGAATTTATATTCCTGCGGCGTTTTCCCGACGACGTTTGTGCCGGCATTGATGTTCTTCGCCAATTGGGGAGCCCACTTTTTGTCCGTGACCATCAGGACTTTCATGTTGTCGGCTTGAAGGTACTTCCGGATAGCGGCATTCACTTGTTCCGTCGTAACGCCCTGAACCCGCGCCGTATAGTTTTCCAAATAACCTTGGGTTCCATAAAACGCATCGTCCATACGTGCCTGTAACCTTCGGCTCAGCCGATCGGCCGAATTGTAATAAATCCCGATCGTTTTTATTTTGCTGCCTTGGACCTGGTCGTCCGTCAATCCTTTGCGAATCAGATGGTCGAGTTCCCAGAGCATCGCATGCAAAACAAAATGACCGTATTGGCTGGGGACGGGACGGATCCACAAGCTGAAATACTGATTCGTTCGCGGTGTATTGAACGGTGGAACCATAAAACGGGTTCGTTCCGCGAAATGCTCGATGTACGAGTAGTCTCCGTAGTTAAAGCCCCGTTTGCTCCGAATCTCCTCATATAAATGTGAAAAGCTGTCCCGATGGGTTCCAAAATACGTGTTCGCTACAAGGAGAGGCCAATAATCCGGATGACTTCGGTTTAGAGTGGCCGGGAGAGGGAATGCGCCATGAATCCCCGTGCTGGTCCCCTCGCCGTCGATCGCGACGATGATTAGGTTCCGTCCTTTCGGTTGCTCCGGTTTGAGCAGCGGAGTTACCGGGAACGGCTGGATGGGGGGATCGCCCCGCATATCGAGTTCTCGAATAGCTTCGACGATTCCACGTCCGATCTTTTCAGGTTGTTTCCCTCGGATGCCCACAATGAGATTGCTTGTCTGGTAGTAGGTGGCGTAAAACCGCCGCAAGTCCTCCGGGGAAATTGCATTCAGGCCGGCCACGGTACCGCTCAGCGGATGGCTGTAGGACGTATGCTGAAAAAGATAGTCGTCAATCGCTTCCAACCCCAGGGCCTCCATATCTTCCAAACGCAGCACGCTTGTGATGCTCGTGAGGTTCTCCTCCCGAATCCGATCCAGTTCAGTCGGGCTGAAGAGCGGTTGGACGAACATCGGTCGCAAAATTTCTGTGACATATTTCTTCAGGTTACTTTTGGGCACGGTCATCGAAAAGGTGGTCGTCTCTTTGTCGATCCGGAAGGCCGGTGTAGCGGAATCCCCGTATTGAAATGTCTTGTCCGCGAGCATCTCCTTCGTGACGGGATTCTTTGGATCCCCAAAGCCCCCTTCGGCGATCATTTGCGCGGTAACGGCGGCAAGCCCTTCCTTGCCCGCGAGATCGTGCGCCGAACCCGCGCGAAACATCAGGCGAATTTCAACGACCGAGGAATTTTCTTTCAGCGTCACCCGTTGAGCTTGTTGCGCCCGCGCAGATGAAACCGATAAGACCGCCCACGTAACGAGAATCATTTTCGTCCAAACCTTCACGGTCATTCCCCTTTGCCGTCCGCGGGACTGTCTTGATGCGCGAGCGTGAGGACGATTTGATTCTCCGGAACGAAAATCTGTTGAGCCAAATGATCGATGTCCGGCGGTTTGACCCGACGGACTGAACCGACGAGGTGGTCGATCGCCATCGGGTCCCGGCTGAATCGAGAGTACAATGCGACCTCCTCGGCGACATCGGCGGGGCTGTCCAGTCGGTTGGCCATCCCCATTCGATAGTTTTGTTTAAGGCGGGCCAGGAAATCCGCGGCGTCCGGTCTTTTGCTGAAGCTCTTTAAACTCTCTAGGGCGCTTATCACGTCCGCCTGAACTTCGTGCAAAAGCCGATCTCCCTGCTTCTTAAACTTCTCCGGGAAAAGGGTGACGCTCACCGTAAACATACCGGGGCCGAACGTCTCATATCCCAAATTGTCGTCTCCTCTCGCGGAGCAAGACACGTCCGCGGCCACCTGTTTTTCGTATCTGAGTTTTCGATAGAGCGGCGCCGTGGGGTGAGCGATCAGCGTGGGAAGGATTTGTCCCACGGCGGTAGCCGAAGATCCGATCTGAAACGGCTGCATACGGAAGTTGATCCAGATTCGCGGAGGGACCGCCGTAGGAAAATGGAGCGCTTTCGAAAGTGGGCCGTTGACCGTGCCCGGATCCGTTAATGGGGGGAGCGGGGCGGGTTTCCAATCCGAATAGTGTTCCTCGATTAGATGAAATATCTGTTCCGGATTTACGTCGCCGCTGACGAGAATGACGACGTTGTTGGGTCGATAATATCGGCGATAGAAGTCCATCGAAGAAGCGTAGGTCTCGGGCATCGCTTGGATGTCGGCCGCGTAGCCGATCGTCGTATGCCCGTAACCGTAGTTGGCCGGGTAGGCGAGACTGGCCAACGTTTCTTCGAGCGGGAGTTCGGGGGACTTGGCAAACCGTTGGTACTCGCCGGCCACGGCGCCCGTTTCGGTCTTAAACGTATCCTTGTCCACTCGCAGGTTCTTAAAACGGTCCGCTTCCAGTTCGACAATTTGTGTCAGGAAATCCACCGAAGCTTTTGGGTGGTAAAAAGTGACTTCGGAATTCGTGTACGCGTTATTGTAAGCCCCCGTCTTCGTCATGGCGTCCTCATAGCCGCCCGGTTTCCCCTGGTATTCGTGCCGAAACAAGATGTGTTCGAAAAGATGGGCCTTACCCGTTTGACCCGGTTCCATTTCCCGCAATGAGCCGGTCAGCACAAGCGTGTTGTACGACAGAAATTTCGGAAACTGCGGCATCGGAATCACGATGACGTCGAGCTGGTTGGGGAGCGTGCGCTTATAAACCTTATATGGAAGGATGCCCTGCGCCGCTTGTACGGAAAACGAGGCCAACAACAGCGCGAGAGTATAGCCGCCAGCCAATTTACTCATACTTACCTCCGCGGACCGATGTAGACGACCCCGACAGTTCTCGTCAAGCTAATGCACTATCCGCTCACGTAAAAATGGCCTTGGGCTCCGGTCTCGGCGTTCACCCCCATTGTCTCACCATTGGCTCGCAATGGGGACCCCCGCCTCGCCACCCAAGGCCATTTTTACGTCAACGATTCGCTTGATAGGTATTTCTCGGCCGAACAGGTGTTAAAAACGACGACGTGATCTTCGGTACGGATTATTTTCCTTTCGATAAGCTCCGGTAATGCGGCCAACGTGGCTGCTCCTTCCGGACCGAGCCGCCACCCCTTCTTTCGATATGCCTCTCGCAATTCTGCCTGGATGGAATCTTCCGAAACCGAAATCGCGATTCCGCCGCTTTCGTATAATATTCTTAGAACCTGGAAATGTCCGACACCACCGGGAACATTCAAGCCGACGGCGATCGTTTTTCCAGGGTTTACGGATTTTGTATCCGAGGCGCGCTGCCGAAATGCTTGAACGACGGGGGAGGTGGCCTCACTTTGAACAGCCACGATTCGCGGGCGCCGAGATCCGATCAGGTCCAGCGCTTCGAGTTCATCGAATGCCTTCCACATCCCGACAATTCCGGTCCCTCCTCCGCAGGGATAGACGATCACGTCGGGCAGTTTCCATTCGGTCTTTCCAGGACCGGGCTCCGCGAGTTCAAGTCCCATGGTCTTTTTTCCCTCGATCCGCCAGCCCGGTTCCTGGAACGTCGCGACACTGAAATAACCTAGAGGAAGATATTTTTCCTTAACAAGAAGCTCGGCTTCGCGAATCGTACCTTTCACGACATCGAGGTGAATGTTTGAGTGCGTTGTTGCGTATCCCGAGACTTTGTTGAGTATTGGAGCCGGCGTGTCGGAAGGCATCACGACGGCCGCCTCAAGTTCCGCGCGCAACGCATATTCCGCGAGCGAGTCCCCGGCGTTCCCCTGCGTCGGGATGGCGAGTTTTTGCAGCCCGAGCTTCTTCGCCATGGAAACCACGATCGAAATCCCCCGATCCTTGAAACTTTGAGTGGGATTGGCGCCGAATCCGTCGTAAGGGCGGCCTTCCTCCTTGATTTCCAGTCGAAAACCGATCTGATTTGCGGCCGAATGATCCGAGTAATCGAGAAGCGGTGTGTAGCCTTCGCCCAATGAGACAGTCGACTTACGATCCTGAAAATCGTCTATGTCGAGAGGAAGCAGGGCGCCGAAGCGCCACATGTCCTTTCGTTCCGGGTGGTACCAAGAACGCTTCCGCCTTTCCTTCTTGATTCGATCCAGGTCCAAAACCATTTGCACCGGCTTTTGGTCGATCGGGCACAGGTTCATGATCGTATTTGGCGGGTATTCCTTTCCGGAACCGAGGCTTTGCAGGCAACGGACAAAACTCATGGACTGCTTTTTATCGCGCGCTCCCGCGGAATCCAAGAATGCGCCGTGTTTCGCCACTCCGCCGAACCTTTTCACAGAGGGACGATGCGATTACGCCTTACGATTCAAGAAGTTACCGTGGCATGCCCCTTGCTGATCGTATCTATTATATGCGACGTATGCGATCTCAATGGATCACCGTTTCCGCCTTGTCCGTTTGCGTAGGCATCGGCCTGAACTGCGGCCACGTCTCGACCGGGACTTCCGGCGCGGTACTTCCACAGTTGTCGGATGCCGTAACCGACGTCCCGCCGACGTTTTCCCAAACTCTTTCAGCGAACGCGGCCGACATTCCCCCCGGCGGTTCACTTGTATCCCGAAGCACGTTCAGCAACGGAGAGGCGGTCTCTGTTACAGGCGATGTGACCCTGTCCGATTCGCAAGTTGTTCCGTTGCAGTTTTTGAAAGATGGGACGGATTGGGTGGCGACGTTTACATCCCAGCTTATCAGCCCGAGGGGAAACGCCGTGCTCCGGGTCGAAGGTCAAAACGCCGACGGCGAAAAGGCTCCAATGAATCGAACGTTCAAGATCCTCGGCACCCGCGGTGACGAACCCGGCCTGGTGGCATTTTACCGGTTCGAGGAGAGCGGCGCGGCGGCGTTGGACAGCTCGATCAAAGGAAACAACGGAACGATCACAGGCGCCATTCGCCAGCCGGGAGCGTACGGCCAAAGAATGAGTTTCAACGGATCGACGGATTACATCTTTGTTCCCAATTCTCCATCGCTTCAGATGACGAGCACGATCACAATGGAGGCCTGGATCTACGTTACAAAACCGGATCCGACGACGACCAGCTACATAACGGGGATCGTCGGCAAGCTGAATTTCAGCGGCGCCACCACTTACGATATGAGCGTCAGCATGAGCGGCGGACTTTTCTGCACACTCAACGATTCTTCAGTTCAGCTTGGGTGGCAGATTCAGAAAAATATCTGGACGCATGTCGCTTGTACATATGACGGCCAAACGCTTCGCTTGTTCGTGAACGGGAGACAGCAGACGATGCTGACTCTCTCGACCCCCACGGGCATCCAAGTCACGACCGACCCGGTATATCTCGGTGTCGGCGGGACCGGAGCTGCCGGTTATCATTACCAGGGTTACATGGATGAAGTAGCGATCTGGAATTCCGTTCGAACCGAAGACCAAATCTGCGCCGATGCCGGAGGTATCCCGGCCGGAAATTACTTAGGTCAAACGGCCTGCGACTATCCCTTCTTTCCGATCAACTGAACCAAGCATCCGATCAGTTCTTTACGTAACGAAGCACGGTTCCTTCTTCAGGACCGACCGGAACCGTGATTTCGACGGCGTTCTCCCCCGCTGTACCTTGAAGGGCTCCGCTCAAGTCCGACTCGAGCGCCAGCGACCCGTCGGAGGCATCATATGTATACGTCCCGTTCTCCTGGGTGTCGGGTCCGCCGGTGGGATGGAGAATCATCGACCAAGTTCCGTCGCTATCGATCACGAGCGTCCCTTCGGCGATCTCGGACCCGTGCAGAAAGTCGGGCAGAGGATCTCCCCCGATGGATTCAAGGCTATAGGTGCCCGGAAGATCCGTTTCGGAGGGAGGCATACCCAAGTCATCATTTCCACATCCCGTGATTAAAAAAAACAAAGCGATCGAAACAAATCGATGACTCTTTCGCATTGCTATCTTCCTCGTCTAAAGATTTCAGGGGCAAGCGCACAACACACCCGTGAGACCCTCGGGTTCCTGACAGGTGCATTCACAATCGATGGGAGGTTCCTCCCAGGCGGTATTTCCTGACGGGCACCACACAATGGCTTGTCCGCCAGAACAATAACCCGGCCAGCCCGCGCCCAATTCGTCAATCGTGCCTGGCGCGCAGGCGTCATTCACCTCCGGTGGTGAGGAAGGCGTTACGGAATCGTCCCCACAACCTCCCAAGAACAAGCCGAAAATCAGCGCCAGTACAAGGACTCGCATCGGTTTCCTCCTTATCGCCCTATCTTGGCTCCAAAGGGTGCTATCCGTAAATCTTAAAAATCCGGTGAAAAGCACCTTCGAAACGCAAGTTTCCAATGTGGAGTAACTATGGTTTCCGTTGCCTAATTTTCTCACCGGTAAGATCCACGTAAGCGCCCGTATCGGCAACGGAATCTCGTAAACATTTCCTGGCACTCACTTTGCTCCCGTGTGGTCATGACAGGGATCCCCTACCACCAGGGGACGTGAACAAAGCGAAGGAAAAATTGATCGTTCATCGAAAATTTGTTCGGGTTTGCGAAAGGAAACTGAAACCGAGAATCGGTCCTCGTTCCCTTTTGAGCCTGGTTCTCGCCTTTCTAATTGCGCTTCCCGGTTACCTCATTCCATCCGCGGCGATGGCGCAAAAGGGAGGCCCCGGGGACGGGCCGGGTGGAGGGGGGTCTTCAGGGAGTACCCAACCTCCTGCCGAACCGATCGGCCGGCCTCCTCTTCCGACGAGCGGAGGGGGGATGTCGAGCGCGGACGCGGCGGATCCGTTTTCGAATCTCTTCACCGGCGACGGTTCGTACTCGTTTCCGATCGACGTCCTTCCCGGCGGCGGGGGGATTGCGCCGTCGGTAGGTCTTTCTTACTCTTCGACCGCCGGCCGATCGTTCGTCGGCCACGGCTGGTCGCTTCACTTAGGCTCCATCACGCGCCAAGGCCCGAATGGAAAAACGGCTCAATACGGCGCGCAAGATGAATTCTTTCTCGACGGCAAAAAGCTGACCTTCGTCCGAGCGTTGAGCGACTCCGAAGGACTGTTCCAGGTTGCCGAGGAGCAATCGTTTTTAAAGATCATCCGAAACGTCGATGCCAATACGTGGGCCGTTAAAACGCCGGACGGCTCCCGGATGGATTTCTCGGTTCCGATTTATCGATTGCCATATACCTCGGGATTTTCGAACGCGCATACATGGCAGCTAGGCAAAGTCACGAGCGCTGCGGGATATTTCGCCCGGTACCTCTACACGGTCCCCCAATCCGATCCCAATTTCGCAAATGCCGACAAAGACCCGACGCAAGAAGGGGATGTTTATCCCAGCAAGATTGAATACACATTCCTCGAAGGCGATCCGGCGTTCGACAGCGGCCGAACGGTGGAGTTCAAGTATATCGATCGCGGGTCGTTCGGAACGATTCCCCAATACGCCGCCACCGGATCGCGAGTGATCATGGACCGTCTTCTTTCGGAAATCGTCGTATCCACCGGCCGAGGGGAGCCGAAGATCTATAAGAGCTATTCGCTGATCTACGATTCCCGCGCCGTCACGCCCGACGACCGAAATTGGATAACCCCGGAGCCGAAACTTGTTGAGTTCAAAGTTTTCGGCGAACCGGAAAGCGCAGGCAGCCGGGGACCGTTGATCGCCCGGTACGGCATGGAATACGCCGAGCGGGAACGTGGCTGGGAGCCGACGGCTGAATCCATGCCCTGGTTTTTCGTGGGTTACGTCGGGGTTTCTAACTCCTGTCTTTACGGCTGGCCCGACTGCGAAACGATGGAGGCTGACCGCGGCGTTCGATTCATCAACTTAGATGGCGACCCTCTCCCCGATCTTATCAAAGGTGAAACCTTTCTAGGCAATTGGACAGACCGTGGGGCCAGAAGGAATTTGGGCGTCGATCCCGCCACCGGAATCACGCAATGGCAATCCGTGCCCGTCTCGGCGCCGCCGATCGATTTTGCGATCAGGAGTTCCTCCTCCTTACCCTCGACACAAAAAGTCGCGGTCGTCGATTTGGACGGGAACGGCCGCGACGAACTCGTTTGGATCGAGGGTGCCATCCGCCAAGTTTATCTCCTTCAAGCCGACGGCAGCTGGGAGCCTTCTACGAATTGGGGAAATTCCCTTCCCACCGACGTTGTGTCCCCCGATTTCGAGAACCTGGACGGCGATCGGTTCCCCGACCTTCCCGGATACTTAAATCCCGGCGCCCCCGGCGTTGCATGGATTCCCTTTTCCAGTCCGACAAAAGTCGAGAACCTCGACATCAACGGCGACGGCCTCGCCGACATCGTGAAAGCGATTGTCAACTCTTCCGGTGTTTATGAAGTCAGCGTGGAACTGGCGACGGGAAACGGCGCGTTCGAGCGCGATCCCATTTTGGAAGATCGGATTCGCCAGGCCGGCATCTACACGCATCAAGAATATTCTTACGTGGATAGCTACGGGAACGTCTCTCGTTGGCAAGTCGCGGGTCCCGGCCGATGGAGCGACGTGAACGCCGACGGAATGCCCGATTGGATTCAAGGGGACGAACTGAGCCTTAATCACCTCTACGGCGGATTCTTAAGCGCCTGTTTCCGGACGCTCCTGGATGCCGACGGCGGCTGCACGCCGTTCGACCTGGTTCAGTCGGGGGAATGGACCACGCTCCCCAACGGTGTCCAGGTTCAGGCGGTCGACGACATGGGTGCCATGCTCGTCGACGTGAAAGGCGCAGGTGTTCCGGCGTTCGTCCAGTCGATCCAACAAAGCAACGGCCCATCTTTCAACCGGGTCTTCCGGGCGAAAGGCAAGTTCCCCGGGCTTTTAAAGAAAGTGACCGATCCCAACGGAGGCGTGACCGAATTCGAGTACACGCCATCTACGGAGCTTCGACATGCGGACGGAACGCAAAAGAACCCGAACCTTCCCTACGTCAAACAGCTCCTGACCGCCGTGATTCGAGACGACCTGGCCGGCTCCCGTTACGTCGTGAGCCAGTACGATTACGAAAACGGCCTGCACGACCGGATCGGAAAGAAATTTTTAGGCTTCGGCCGCGTGACGGTTACCTCGGGCGCCGGCCAGCAACGAATCGTTGAATTCCATCAGACCGACTGGCTGCTTGGAGCCGTCAAGACGGCTTCCGTTCTCGGTAGCGACGGTAAGACGTACGCCCGATCCAATCACTTCTACACAACCGACATGTCCGTTCAAGACGTCAACACGGTTCCAAACTGTCTCGAGACGCCCGACGTAACGAATTTCGACTGCAGTCTGCCGTACGCCAATGCCGAATTCGCCACTGTGACGTACACCTGGCCCAACGGAACCACCAACCCCGCTTCTTGCGCGGACGATTGCATGAAGTTCCGGACGGAGAGCGCGAGTGTGCCTGCGTTTCCCGATCTCGACCATCCATTGGTTACGTCGATCAGCCGTGTCAAAGGCGACCCACGGTCGACACCGGTATCCGAACAAAAGGCCCAGAAAGTGGAATTGGTGTCCTCGAACCCGCAGGAACCGGGGAACGAGTCGGCCGGATTTCTGATGGTCCCCCGCGCTTCCTATACCTACGTCGGCGGCGACGAAGTGACCGGCACGCTTTATTTCGAATCCCACAACATCTTCGATAAAAACGGAAACGGGAAGTTCGACGCGGAAGAGGCCTTCAGTGCCTCCGACACCAATCCCCTCCCAAATGCTCCTCCTCTGTTGTCGGTTCGAAGCGAATTCCTTCCCAAACAGGCATTGAACGGTCTTCCCATTCCTTCCCTTCTCGCGCGTCAGACTGATTACGATCCGATGTACAAATATCCGACCGATACATGGGACATGCAGCGGAGTGTCCGCGTCGCGCACTACGACTACGATCCGGCGCACCTCCAGGTCATCGGCGTTTCAAACGCTCTCGGTTTCCGCGTCCGGTCGGAATACGATCCTTTCGGCCGGCGGTTCAAAGCCATCGACGAGGGCAACAATCTTGCGGTGGAAACGAAGTTCGACCACCGCCATCGCGTGGAAGAATCCAAGACCTATCCGAACAGCAGCGATCCAAGCAATCCCGCGAATCTTTTGAGCCACTCGAAAACGGAATACATCGGCGTCTGCGACGACACCGCCTGTCCGCCGGCCAATCCCAAACTTCAGCAGATCAAGACGAAGAGCCGTTACTCCCCCGCGCAGCTCGACGAGAATCAATGGCCGACGTCCATCACGTTTGTGGACGGACTTGGCCGGAGCTATCGGACGGTTTCGAACAGCCTGGATGAAAATGGAAACGTTACGTTTGTCGCCTCCGACGTTGAGTTCGACGGTTTTGGCCGGGCCAAACGGACCTCGGCTCCTTTCACCGTCACCGCTCCCTCGGCCTTCGGGGAACGGGGAGTCTATTGGACGGAAAGCGAATTCGACGCCCTGGGCCGTGTTTTCGCCGTGAACGTTCCGGCCCACGGCGGCGGCAGCATTCGATACGAAACGAACGTCGCCGTCGACTCGAGCGCCGGGCAATCGTACGCCCTTCGGACGCAGACTCGCGACGCCGTCGGAAATCCCAAAGAGACGTATCAAGACCTCTGGGGGAGGATGTTTCGCGTCGCCGAGCACAATCGGGACGCCGCCGGTCTCCCCATCGACCGAACCATGGATTACCGCTTCGATCTTCTGGGGAATCTTTCGGAAGTCATCGACTCGGCCAAAGGGAGCGGCCAGAACTGGAAAGCCCAAAAGACGATCCAGGTCGAGAACAACAGCCTGGGACAAAAGCACATCCTGCGGGACACCGACGCCGGAACCTGGCGGTACGCGTACGACGCCCAGACCGGCCGGCTCTTCGAGCAGATCGACGCCAAGGGAAACGCCACGCGTTTTTACTTCGACGACCTCGACCGGCTGGTCCGAAAAGAGCATTTTCTCCCCGGCCTCAACCGCGACAGCGATATTCCAACCAGCATTTCGTCGTTCTACTACGACGCGTTGTTCGGTTCCCCTTGCGGGGCCAGCCAAGGAAAACTCGTCCGACAAGAAAACGAACATGCCACGACCGACTACTGTTACGACTCGCTCGGACGCCTTTCCGATACCAGCGTCACAATTGACGGAATCACACGGTCGTTCGGCCGGACGTACAACGACGCCGGACAGATTCAAACCCATATTTACGACGGCGATCCGAACGGCGGCTTCGGCGCTGAAACACTGACGTACGACTACGACGCCAAGTTCGGCAGGCTCACGGGCATTGAGAGCAGCGTCGCCGGCCTAAATGTCTATGTCGACAAGGATCACACGAAATACGATGTCCTGGGCCGGTTGCGTGAAATGCGATTCGGAAACGGCGTTTCTACCCGCTTTGAGTTCAACGTCGACGACCAGAGGTTGAGCGACATGCGTGTTTTCACCGACGGCGGCCTGACACCGCTTTGGAATCGGTCTTTCACATACGATCTCAACGGCAATCTCCGGCGGAATGAAAACCAGGTGAGCGGCGGTGCGACCGATTATGTATACGACAAACTTCACCGCCTCGTTTCCGCGACGGAATTCACACAAAGCGGAACGCAAATCGAGGGAAGGGGATTCACATTCGATCCGATGGGGCGGATGTCGGAAATCGCCGGCGCATACAACCCGTTTCCCGAAGGCGGAGCCGTGACGGCCACTTCCGCATCGGCTCCTGCTCCCGAACCCACTCCCACCGCCACGCCCACGCCAACCCCCACCCCGACTCCAGCCCCGTCCGGGGGTCCCAAAAAAGCAAAATTGACGCAACTGAATTGGAAACGGAGGGTTTGGGATCTGGCCGGCAATTTCTTGGACACGATTATTCCTTCGGCCCAGGCCGACCTCGCCTGTATCGTAGCGGATCTAGCTGGCATAAACGCCGTCCCTCAGTTCGACCTTCCCACCACGACAACGAACGGCCCCAAGGGGTTCTCCGAGATCAGCGTCTATCTCGGAAACTATCTCAACGCCTTTGACGTGGGGGGGCGCTGTGTCGGCAGCGATTACCAGATTCGTTTCTCCGCGACGGGGACGGGAAACCGATGGTCGAAAAGTATTCCGGTCCGAACGGACTCGCAGGGGAACGCCACCATCAAGCTTTACTCATCGGATCCGGACCCGTCGGATCCGGGTTTCAGGACGGTCACCGCCGCGGTCGAATGGTACGGCGCTCCAGCCGGAACCACACCGTACTTCACCAAGAGTGTGGACGTTTCGTTTACTTCCACGGACACCGTCAAGCCGACGACACCCTCCGTCTCCGCCACGCCGAAAAGCGGCTCGCAAATCGATCTTTCCTTTGGTGCATATGACGCTTTCGGCGTTACCAAGTATGAAATCTTTCGCGACGCCGCGGCCACACCAACCGCGACCGTCACGGTTACATTGACGAATCAGACCGGCAAATACACGGACAGCGGACTCGCCGAAAATTCCACGCACACATACAGCGTTGTGGCCATTGACTTGGCGGGAAATCGCAGCGCGCCGGGACAGGTCAGCAGCCGGACGTTGGATGTCAGCTCCCCGCTAAGTTTCACGCTGACCGCGACGCCGGTTTCCCCGACGAAGGTCAACTTAACCTGGACGACGGCCGACAACCCAGGAGGCATCGGTTACAAACAATCGGCTGTTTATCGAGGGAACAACCTCCTCACCTATGTCACCGGTTCGAGCTATCTGGCGAAAAATCTTTCAGCCAACACAAACTACACATTCAAAGTCCGAAACTACGATCTGGATGGAAATTTTACGGATAGTTCGGCCTCCATTCGGACACCGGCGACCGACACGGTGCGACCGAATCCCCCCACGACGATTTCTGCGACGACGGTTTCGGCTGTCGGGATCGATCTTTCCTGGAACGGCCAGAGTGACAATGAAGCGGTGAAAACCTGCAACGTCTACCGCTCGGTCGACGGCGGAGCCTTCGGGGCCATCGCATTCGGCGTCTCCTGCTTCGACGCCACGGCGGCTACATACCAAGACCGAAATGTCGGCTACGGCCGCCAGTATCAGTACTACGTCACGGCGCTCGACGCGGTCCCACTCGAATCCGATCCGTCCCCCAAGACGGCGTTGATCAACACGCCGCCCGATACGATCGCTCCCTCCGTTCCCAGTTTGTCCTCCGTCCGGGCGCTCGGTGAAACGCAGGCGGAGATCGTTTGGTCGGCGGCCACCGACAACGATCCGGTGACGGTCGTGCGGTACGACGTCTTCCGCGGCCCGGACGGCGTGGTCCGGTCCAACGTCGCTTCTCCGTTCGTCGATTCCGGTCTTTCAGCGGCGGGAACGTACACGTACACGGTTCGGGCGAAGGATTTGGCCGGGAATCTCTCGGCTCCTTCGAACGCCCTGAGCGTAACGACAGAAGACAACTCGTTGCCTACCGTTCCGTCGGATGTCAGGGCGATCGCCCTGAGCCCTCTGGAAATCCAGATCGAATGGGACCCCTCCTCGGACGTCGGCTTCGGTGTTCTCCATTACAACATTTTCAAGGACGGGAACGCCACGCCGTTCGCCACAAGTTCAATCCCCCAGTATGTCGACAGCACGGTCACGGCCGGCAGCACGCACCGGTACGCCGTCAGCGCCGTCGACGCGGACGTCGACCGGAACGAATCGGCGAAGTCGGGGGAGGTCACGATCACGACACCGTCCCAGTCCCCCTCCACGAATCGGAGGTACGTTTTCGACGATGCGGCCCGGCCGCCGACCGATCCGATCCACGCGCCCTGGAAACAGGTCGACGCCGCCGGTCAGGACGTTGAGCGGTACCGCTACGATCCGAACGGCAACTTGATGGAGGTCCGCAACGGTTCCGGTCAGATCCTCAAACAGTTTGAATTCAACGTGATCAACAAACTGGCCGCCGTTACGGCGGGCGGAATCCGCGTGGAATATCTTTACGGCCCCAACGGAGAACGGGTGGCTCGCCGGGCGCCGAACAACGAAGGCCAGATCGAAACCATCCGTTACTTCGGCGCAGTGGAGACGAGGGAGGATCTGACGGTCCGGAAGTTTATCTTCTTCGGCGGCCTCCGCGTCGCGGAACGGAACTTCGACACCGGCCAGGTGCTCTTTCATCACAAGGATCAGCAAGGTTCGACCGTGGGGATCACGGACGGCTCGTCGCAGAGCGAGGTCATGGCGCGCGACTATTACGAGGGAGGGGCGACGAAGCAGGAGTTCTTGCAAGGCGGGCTGGCTGATTTCGGCTATACCGACCAGCGGCTGGACGACAAGACTAAGCTGCACGACTATCACGCGCGCTACTACGATTCCGCCAACGGTTTCTTCATCAGCCCCGATTCGATCGTCCCGAACCCCGGCCGCCTCGATGACTTCAACCGCTACATGTACGTCGGCGGAAATCCGGTTAATTACATCGATCCGACGGGGCACTTCAAAAGAAATCCTCGAACTGGGTGTGGCCCCGAAGGATGCGGAGTCGTTGGAGCAGGCGCCTCAAGATATACCGGGATGGGCTGCTACTCCGTGATGTCTTGCACTTCCACCGCAGATTACATGGCAATGCGTCGCTCCGTCGGTTGGGACAGTTTACCCGATATGACTTATCGCAGTTGGGAAGATCTTCATAGGGCTGTTAAAGAGGCTGGGATAGCTTTCGCCGGTTTTCAGACAACGCATGACTCGATTGTGGAGAAACAGGAGGAGTGGAAAAAAGGACACCCGACGCCAATGGTCACTACCGATGATTTCCCGACACCTCCGGGCTGCGCAGGCAACGCTGATTGTGCTGCCGCCGAGGCCGCAAAGAGAGCGAATGCGGATGCAGCTCAGCAGCAATACGAGAACGACGTAGCCGAATACATCGCCCGCGTTGGTCCTGAGGTCGCTGAACATGGTGTCGGAACATTATTGGCAGGTTGCGACACAGAAGACGGCGGCAGTTGCGATGACAACCGTACCGATCCTGGTCATGACGATAAAGGCGGCCACGAGGCTCCAGCGATAGCCGTTCCGCCAAGGATTGATGTGGTTCCTACCGATGACAGTAAGGAACTCACGATTGCCGGACCCAGTGGCAAAAGTTGGAAAACCACTATCGACCTCTCATGGCAAAGGCATCAAGACACTCTCTATGTGGACGGTACTCCCGTAGAAGAAGGCCCGGTAAGCGTTAACTACGGTTTCAGTTTCAACTTTACATTCGGAAACGGCCACAGACCTGGATGCATAAACGCTTTTGAGTGCGGACAATCGCCGTCGTCGCATCCTTCTTGGGAGGGCCCATGAAACAATTTCGGAGATCCAGTTCCATAGGGGGATATATGAAACGACTCTACATCTTAATGTACATTCTTCTTCTGGCGTTGGCGTTTCCTGCGTCGACTCATGCGGGACCAGACACCGAGGACTCCGTTTCGTCTGATGAACAGATCGTTGAGGTGGAGAACGACCACCCCAAACCAGCCAAGCACGGCCCCAAGGTCAAGGTGAAACATCTCGGCCGGGGCCACAAGAACGGTCTGAGTGGGAAGACCCCGCCCGCAGTAGCCCACCCTCCTTCCAAGGAGAAACGACCATGAGACATCGACATTCCACACAATTTGCGTCGTTTATAAGCCTGCTTCTTGCTTTTCTCATCGCATTTAATTTTCCTCTTTCCCGTGCCGTTTATGCGGCTGGGACCCAGGGGGCGAATGCGGATGCAAGCACCGGCGATCAAGGAGATGGCGCGTCGAGTCCCAAAGCAGCGAGCGGCGCCACGCAAAAAGCATTTCAAACGAACCTCTTTACAGGTTCCACGTCATACTCCATACCGATCGACGTCCCCTCCGGAAAAGACGGGATGCAACCACAGCTCGGTCTCACCTACTCCTCGGAGGGAGGAAGATCGTGGGTTGGATACGGATGGGCGCTGGGAGTCGGAGAAATTATCCGAAAAGGAGCCAACGGTTCCGTCGCTCAATTCAATGACACCGATGAATACGCAATCCAAATGCAGGGAGT
>DATDPG010000029.1 GCA_035292885.1 Bdellovibrionota bacterium
ACAGGTGTACTGCCTCACGATCAATCGCTCGGTCCCTGTCACGTTCACAATCTATCGCGACGCCAACGACAACCTAAAGTGCGAAGCAGGGACGGATACGGTGGTCGACACGCTCATCTTGGATGACAGCATCAGCATTCCGACCTGTTCCTATCCCGCCAGCCCCGCATATTGGAATCCGCCGTACTTTGCCTTCTTCTTCGGCGACGGGAAGATCAAGCTCATTAATACGACCACCGGAAGCCAAATAAAACCGAACCCTCTTTTTCTTACGTATCCCGATTACGAGATCATCTTGAGTTCCAACAAGCTCGCGTCGGGAAGAAAGGCGAGAGAAGTGGAAATGATATTCGGGCTCGGAAAAATTGAAGTGAGTGCTGTCCGAAAGACGGGATACAGAAAGAGGATTGCCGGCGTCGCTTTCGCGCCGGTCCCGAAGGCGCCGTACATGCCTGATATGCCTGGCCCCGGTGCACTCGTCTGGTGCGAATGACGAAAGTAATCTAATCGTTCAGCCACTGGCGCGCCAGCAAATCGATCGGTAAAGGAGTTTTCGCGGGCGGAACCGGTAACGGGTAGACGCTCGGCGCATAACGCATGAGCATTCCCCCTTGAAGAATCTTCCGCCGGCCGGCCACGTCTGATGCAACGACGTTTAAAAGAAGTTGCGCATACACCCAGCCGTTCGCAGGGTCGGTATAGTCGTCTTTGCGTACGAGAACCACGCGCCCGTCCTTAAATGACGTTCCGAGGAGATTGCAAATCACATTCGAGTTCGGTGTTACGATGCCCTTGTCCGAATCATCCGGATTCCCCGCCGGGCAAGAAGGTTCGGGAGTAACCGTGCACGCTGTGGCTCCCGTCGGCGTACAGATCGCCAGGAGACCCGCAGGATGCATAACGCCATCGGTATCGAGTGCAACATTCTGAAGACGTAAGCGGGCGAGCTCCAATCCACTGCTCGCGAGCTGTTCCAAATTCCCCCGCGCACGATACGAACCCGATTGTTTTCCGCTCAATATCGTCGTGCTCAACATGCTCACCCCGATGGCGGTGACAATGACAATTAGAATCAGGATCGTCAGGAGCACAGCTCCCCCGTCACTTGATCGTCCCCGCACCCTAATCGAGTATCACATTTCCGGAGAAAATCGGAGTGCTCGGGAACCATCCGCGCCTCTCGTTGCGCAGGGATGGAGAACCGCCAAAACTTTTCCACAGTACGCAAAAAGTTTCTGAATTCTTTGTTTTATTCAGCGGTCGCGAAACGAAATAATGTGTAAATACAATTACTTATAACTATATGCGAAGAATTCACGTTGGCATCTTGTTTGCTCATTCTTGTTGTCAGGAATTTGTGTGTCGGACTCGATTCAAATCAAGCTGACGCTCTTGGCTGCCGTCCTGGCGCTGCTCCTGGTGGGCGGCGTAGGGATCGTAGTCGCGAAGTAGAGCTACCCCTTGGCATCGCCCGGTGCTACGACGGACAAGATCAGAAGTCTTTCCTCGCCCATATTGACGACGCCGTGTTCCTCGCCCGCCGAGGCCAGGACGGCCATCCCGGCCTTGAGTTCGCGCGTCGTTCTTCCGACGGTAAAACGACCCGTACCTTCCAGGACGAAATACATCTTATCGGCGTCGTCGTGCTTGTGGGAACGCTGGGCCTGACCCGGCTCGAAGCAGAGGAGATCGGTGGATACCCGATCCGTTCCCAAGACGTTGATCTTCTGCATTTTATCCGAGGAGTAATGGGAAAGAGCTCGGAAATCGATCGTTTTCACAGGTTCACCCGCATGTCAGCTTTCACAGCGGCAGACGTATACCAGAGTTTTTTACCCCTGCCTTCAAAAACCGACCGGACGCCCGAAATTCTCAGACCGCGGTCGAAACGGGTTTTTCGAGATGGCGCTGGACAATCGCGTGGAACTCCTCTTCATTGAGCGTCTCTTTTTCAAGAAGTTCCTGCGCGATTTCCTTGAGGAGCGGCAGATTTTGCTTAAGGAGGGAGATCACGCGATCGAGGCGACCAGCCATGATGGCTTTGATTTCCTCGTCGATCTGGCGAGCGGTCTCTTCGCTGAAGTTTTTTCCGGTGGAAATTTCCCCCTGAGCCACAAGCAGAGGCGTGCGTTCACGTTCGACGGTCACCGGGCCGAGCGTTTTACCCATGCCGTACTGCGTGACCATGCTTCGGACGATTTCCGTCGCTCTCTGCAAATCGTCGTGGGCGCCGGTGGAGACGTCCTGAAAGACAATGGATTCGGAAGCGCGCCCTCCGAGGAGGACATCCACCTTCTGCAGAAGTTCCTCTCGCGTCATAAGGTAGCGGTCTTCCGTCGGAAGCTGGAGCGTAAAACCGAGAGCGCCGATTCCGCGCGGGATGATCGTAATCTTGTGAACCTTGTCGGTCGAATTTCCCAGCGCGGCGACCAACGCGTGTCCCGCTTCGTGGTGAGCGACGATCTCTTTTTCTTTTCGATTGATGACGCGGTTTTTCTTCTCCAGCCCCGTCAAAATGCGGTCGACGGCCTGCTCGAAATGTTTCATCTCAACCTGGGTCGCGTTCACACGCGCGGCTAAGAGCGCGGCTTCGTTGACGACATTAGCCAAATCCGCGCCGACCAAGCCGGGTGTTCTTTTTGCAATGGTCTCCAAGTTCAGGTCGGGTCCCTTTTTTACGTTCTTCGTATGCAGCTCCAAAATAGCCTGCCGCTCTTTGACATCGGGTCTTCCCACAAACACATGACGGTCGAACCGTCCCGCTCGGAGTAGCGCGGGGTCCAGAATTTCGGGGCGATTGGTGGCGGCCATGATGATCACGCCCGCCTGCGTATCGAAACCGTCGATCTCCACGAGAATCTGGTTGAGCGTCTGTTCCCGTTCGTCGTGCCCCCCCATCATTCCGATGCCTCGCGCCTTTCCCACGGCGTCCAGCTCGTCGATAAAGACGATGCACGGAGCTTTCGATTTCGCCTGTTGGAAAAGATCCCGGACGCGCGCCGCGCCGACGCCCACGAACATTTCCACGAAGTCGGAGCCGGAAATATTGAAAAACGGAACCTTGGCTTCTCCGGCCACCGCCCGGCCCAGAAGAGTCTTTCCCGTTCCCGGCGGGCCGACCAATAGAATTCCCTTCGGCAGCTTGCCGCCCAGGACGGTGAATCGTTTGGGCGCGCGGAGAAATTCGATGATCTCCTTCAACTCTTCCTTGGCCTCATCTTGGCCGGCGACGTCGGCGAACGTGGTTTTCAAATCGGCCTCCGCCTGCAAGCGGGCTTTGTTTTTGCCGAACGTCATCACCTCCGTTCCCGGCCCCATTCGTTTCAGGACAAATCCCCAAAGAAAGAGCATTGCGGCGATCGGCAGAATCCAGGTCATGAGGAAATCACGGAAAGCGGTATTTTCGTATTTGACCTGATATTTCGTTCCGACTTCATCGAGAAGTTTAATCAGGTCCTGGTCGGCGGCCGGGCGCACGGCAGCCACGCGGCTCGAGTCCGAAAACCATTGGCCGATTCGTTTTTCCGTTCCGGCGGGTGGGGACTTGACCGCCGTTTCGGGCAAAACACCTACCACAAATTGATCCGTGAGCCAGACCTGGTCGAATTCTTTCTTCCGGATACTTTCCTTCATATCGGAGTAGGGGACGACTTTGCCCGGAGGCGGAGAGCTGAATAAATTAAACAGAAGAAGGGCCAGCAGGCCTAGGGTCAGGTAGCCGAAGGTGAATTTAAAACGCTTGGATTGCTTTTTCGGCGGCACGGTTCGCATCGTCTATGGAAGCGTACTATAGGCACGTTCCGGCAATTGTCTATCGCCTTTCCCTTCGACGGCGTTCTGGTAAGCTCTCAAACCTTGTCGGGAGGCCTTGCAGATGAAACGGTGGATGGTTGGAATTGCAGCGCTGGGGTTGTTGACGGGATGCGATACGGTCAACAAATATTTTCCGCGAAAAACCGAAGAGACGGTGGGAACGGAGAAAAAATCTCCTGCGACGGTCGCGTGGGCGGGGCAAGCTGTAGCCGCCGACACCTTCATTAAAATCGCCAAACAGGCCGACCCGGCCGTCGTCAATATCGGTACGACGAAGATTCTTCGCCGCCGCGCGCCGCATCCTTTTTTCTTCGATCAAAACCCTTCCTCTCCGTTCGGGGATTTTTTCGGGGACGATTTGTTTCGGAAGTTTTTCGGTGAAATGCCGGAGGACGCGCCTCAGATGAAACAGCAGAGTCTTGGATCGGGTTTCATCCTGACGGACGACGGCTACATCGTGACCAACAATCACGTGATCGAAAAGGCGGATGAAATCACGGTGATCATCGGCAAGGATCAGGAATATAAGGCCAAGTTGGTCGGCGCCGATCCGAAAACCGACGTTGCGCTGATTCGAGTCGAGGCGAAGGACAAGCTGAAAACGCTGGAAATGGGAGACTCGGATGACCTGCAGGTCGGCGAGATCGTCGTGGCCATCGGCAATCCGTTCGGTCTGTCCCACACGGTCACGCAGGGAATTGTGAGCGCGAAGGAGCGTTCGATCGGTTTCGGTCAGTACGACAACTTTATTCAGACGGACGCTTCCATTAACCCGGGCAACTCGGGCGGGCCTTTACTGAATTTGCGCGCGGAGGTCGTCGGCATCAATACGGCGATCGTGGCGTCGGCGCAGGGGATCGGCTTCGCGATTCCGATCAATCTCGCGAAAAACATTTTCTCCCAGCTCAAGGAGAAAGGGTCGGTCACGCGAGGATGGCTCGGAGTTTATATTCAAAAGGTGGACCCCGATTTGGCCAGGTCGATGGGCCTTAAGGATCGGCGGGGGGCGCTGGTGTCCAGCGTTCAGAAAAACAGTCCTGCGGCGAAAGTGGGAATCCAAAGCGGGGATGTTGTCATGAGCTTCGACGGCAAAGAGATCAAGGAGTTCAACGATCTTCCTCGCCTGGTTGCGTCCACGCCGGTGGGAAAGAAAGTAACGATCGTGTTCCTTCGGGACGGCAAGGAACAGAAGGTGGAGGTGGCCGTCGGAGAATTGAAGGGGGCGCCCGAAGAAGAAAATGAGGAGGGCCCATCCGAGAAACCGGAGGCGCCGAGCAAACCGGATCAACTCGGCCTGACCGCGAACACTTTAACCGAGAAAACCGCCCGAAAGTTGGGTCTGGATTCCGCGACGAAGGGAGTTCTGGTCGACCGCGTGGCCCCCGACGGGGCAGCCGCTGAAAAAGGAGTGCGGCGGGGGGACGTAATCATTGAGATCAACCGGAAGCGGGTGGAGAGTGTCCTGGAATATAAGAAAATCGTGGGGTCGCTCAAGAAGGGAGATACGGTCCTTCTCCTGATCAAGCGAGGCGCCGAGGCGACCCTTTTTGTAGCATTTACGTTGTAATTTCAGTTGGTTATAAACCCGGTTCTTGACGCTCAGATTTTCATGATTAGACTGCGTCTGTTATAATATTGTGAGGTAGGCCTATGGCAAAGGAACTCACCAGCCCCAAGCAGTTGGCGGTTCGGGACAGTCTGGATCTCTACGTCCGTGAGATCCGGAAGGTCTCCGTGTTGTCCCGTGAAGAAGAGTCTCGCCTGGCCAAGTTGTGGTTTGAAAAACGGGACCGCGACGCAGGACAACTCCTCGTGATTTCCAATCTCCGATTTGTTGTGAAGATCGCGCGGGAATATGCGAAATACGGATTTCGTCTGGGCGATCTGATTCAAGAAGGAAACCTCGGCCTTTTGCACGCCGTGGACCGATTCGATCCACGAAAAGGTTATCGGCTCATCTCCTACGCCGTCTGGTGGATTCGAGCTTACATTCAGGCATTCATTCTCCGTTCATGGAGCATGGTGCGAATGGGGACGACACGAATCCAACGGCGGATCATCAGCGGCCTTTACAAGGCCCGTCGAAAGATTGCAGCGTTCAGTGCGGCGGAAGCTCCGCAGCAGAAGCTTCTTGCCGAGGCACTGGACGTTTCCGAGAACGATCTTCGAGAAACCGTAAGCCGGATTCAGATGCGGGACGTCAGCTTGGACGCCCCGGTCCCCCATCGAGAGGAGGGTTCATTCGGCGATTCACTGCCGGATCACTCCCCCGATGCGGAAACGCAGCTCGTCGATCGCGATCTCCGCAACCAGGTTCGGGAGAAGTTGGACGCGGTCTATGATGATTTGAGCCCGCGGGAACGATATCTTTTGGAACATCGCCTCATGTCGGACGTGCCCGTTACGTTGGAAGCCGCCGGGCATCATTTCGGCGTGACCCGCGAACGTGTCCGCCAGATCGAGGAACGCCTTAAAGGGAAACTTCGCGTCCAGCTCTCGGGTGCTATGGCGTAGTCGTTGCC
>DATDPG010000030.1 GCA_035292885.1 Bdellovibrionota bacterium
GGCACTTTTTAATTTTCTCTTCGCCCGCCATCACAGGGGGGACTTCCTTCTTCGGATCGAGGACACGGACAAGGAGAGATCGACACCGGAGGCGACCGAAGCCATTTTGGACGGCCTTCGTTGGCTTGGGATGTCGTGGGACGAAGGGCCCCTTTTCCAAAGCCAGAGGTACGATCTTTATCGATCCAAACTGGACGCACTTCTTCAAAAGGGAAAGGCGTACCGCTGTTATTGCACGCCTGCGGAGCTGGAAGAGCGGCGAAAAGCCCAGCTCGCGGCGAAACAACCTCCCAAGTACGACGGCCGCTGCCGACTTTTGATCGGGAAGCATCTGGAAAAACCTTCGGCCATCCGATTCCTTGTGCCGCAAGGCGGGACTACGGTTCACGACGTCGTCAAAGGCGACACCTCCTTCAACAATCGGGAGTTGGAAGACCTGGTTCTCGCGCGGACCGACGGCAGTCCTACATACAACTTTGTCGTCGTGGTTGACGATGTGGACATGCGAATCACACATGTGATTCGGGGAGACGATCATCTCAACAACACGCCGAAGCAGATCCTGCTCTACGCCGCCCTCGGTTCATCACCCCCCGCTTTTGCCCACGTACCGATGATCCTCGGCCAAGACAAACAGCGGCTCTCGAAGCGTCACGGCGCAACCTCGGTGCAGTCCTATCGGGAGATGGGGTATCTACCCCACGCGCTGGTGAATTTTCTCGCCCGGCTCGGATGGTCGCACGGGGACCAGGAGATCTTTTCGCTGGAGGAATTGATTGAAAGTTTTGATTTGGATAGCGTCGGGAAATCGGCGGGCGTTTTTAACGAACGGAAGCTTCTTTGGCTGAATCAGCATTACATCAAGAACGAAAAGGCGGAATTGTTGCTGGCCGGGTTGGGCCGATTTATTCAGATTCCCGAAGAGAGAAAGTCGGGCGAGGGGTGGAAAAAGACCATCGATCTTCTCCGCGAACGTTCCAAGACGGTCCAAGAGATGGCGGAACTGGCCCGGTTCTATTTTCTGGATGAACCCAAATACGACGACAAGGCCGTCGCGAAGTTTTTGACGCCGGCCATAAAAGACCCGTTTGAAAAGCTGCGGGATTTATTTCAAGCGTGCGAGCCATTTGATGAGGCGACCCTCAGGCCGAAATTCGAAGCCCTGATTACGGAACTCGGGATGAATTTGGCCCAACTCGCACAACCTCTCCGTGTTGCTCTGGTGGGAGGAACGGTAAGTCCGGGGATCTTTGAAGTGCTGGAACTCCTGGGTAAGAAAAGGGTGCTTTCCCGTCTGGAAGCGGTTCTGGCCAGGTTATAGGAGCGAAACGAGCTTCAAGATTCACGCGGATCACGCGCAGGGACTACAAACCCAAATGTTCCAGAAGTTGGACAAAGAACGGGTCAAATACTTCCGTATAATGCACCGGTCGGCGTTCCAATAATTGAAGAGCTTGATTAAAGCCTCTGATTATTTCGATATCTCTTGAATCGGCGTTTTCCGGAGTTCTGAATCGATGGCGAAACCTTCGGATTCTTCCCGCATGGCCATTCCGTGGCGGCCTATAAATGAACGACCTATTGCCGTCGGTAATTTTCAACGGAAACCGGGTCTGCCCGAAGGGTATCCAGAAGCCCTCCTTCAGTATCACTTCCGTCCGAAGAATCGACCGATCCACCTCGGAAAGCGCCGCGCCATTCTGCTCCAGTTCTTGGATTTTTCGCACCTTGATCGTGAGGGCATCACGATCATTTAGGAGTAAGCGCGGAGTTCCGTTAGGTGCAAGGACAGCACGGAACGTCGACCCGTCCGCCGCTCGGATAAGCACGGAGCTGTCACCGAACTGGATCATTTTTCCATGAATATCGGTCAAGACCTGCGTGCCGGGGGTCAGGCGATCGCGCAGATGTTCCACCGAACGCCTCCACTTTAGTTCTGAGAGGATCTCGGCATACCTCCGCTCCCTAAAGAGACCACGTAGTTTCCATACGAGCTGTTCTTGCGACTCCAGATGAATGTCGTGGACGCTGCGGAACTGCCCGGCCTCCCTCCCAATCTCACGAAGAGCATCGAACAGAACTTCGAGTTCGAGAACGGCGGGTTCTTTCTCTGGACGCTTCCGATTCACTTCTTTGGGAGGGCTGTCGTCGGGGGCCGCGCCAGATCCTTGTCCTTTTGGGGCTCCCGCCCCGTCGGCTGGAGGCACCGAATTACGAATCGCCGGCGCAATCGGCCGGCCTTTCGATGGCGCGCCGGAGGTCGTTTGGGAATCGCCGTCCAGCCAATCTCGTAACGCTTTAAAAGGGGGATCCGGTTGGTTGGGGAGGAAGACGAACCCTTTCCTCTCCCGGGAGACTTTGCCGGGATCTGCGCGATCTGCGGTCTCGATGTCCGGAAAGTCTCGGTGGCGCCATCCCATCCGACGAAAGAAGCGTTCAAGCAGTGTCGGCAGTTGCCGTTGGAAACGTCGATAAAACCAAGGATCAAATGCATTACCGTCCAACGCTGTTTTCAACGCTTGGTCGTCATCTAAGGTCAATAATTTGGCGGCCGCGCGGGAGCGCCACCAACCGCACTCCGAACCCTCCCTGCTGGATCCAAAGAATCGGTCCCAAATGGTCGAAAGGCATTGATTTCGAAATCGATCTTTTAACCATTCAACGTAGAGAATGTTGGGGTTGTCCGGATCGAGGTTGGTTTCCTCGCTCTGGACGAGAAATCGTTTAAGGAATTCCTTATACGTCCAGAAATCGGGATTCCCGTGCGCAGGTGATCGGACACTTTCCGGTAGCCAAGGCACCAGAGGAGGGGGATGCGGTACAGGTGCGACTGCCGGAGGAGCGAGTTCAGGTATCGGTAACTGCGCGAAAGCTGGCTGAGGGTAGTCCGCGCTCGTGATCAGAAAGATCGAGCCGAAGACAGCCACACCCTTTCGGGGCAACCAAGTGAAGAAGATTTGAAGAAATCCCCCCGACCGACGCACAGCTATTTCGCCTTAACATGAAGCTAAGTCTGTGTCTATTGCATTGCGTTGGAACGCATGTCGGACGGGAATTCGGCAAATGTTCAACGACGCCGGGAGCGCCGAATTTCGAGGGCCTGAGCTGTGAGAGAGGCCTCGCCGTACTTCCCGACAACCGCGTCGAAGACAGCCCGAATCGAAGAGCCGTCTTTGGCCAGAACGCCCTGAACCATCTGGCGCCGCTGGTCGGCTTCGCCGCCGGTACAGCCGGCATCACCCAACGTCATCGTCGGATCGTTGGGGCAGTTCATGGAGGCGTAAATCATCTGTGCATGATCAAAGTTCGAATCTTCGCCCATGATCGGCGCTCCACCCCCTGGCATCGGTGCGTCGTTTTCGGGAATCGGCGGATGGTTGTGCCCCGGCATGTTCGGAGGCGGCGCGCTTTGCATCGACATCGGCGGCATCATGGGCGGCTTGGGCCGCGTGGCGCTTTGGACGACCTGAATCAGCAAGAGAAGAGCGATGAGGGCCAGAAGAGCCGTGGTGGTGGAAGGTTTCGACAGAAACGACATTATCGACCTCGCTTTCGAAGGGGGGCGCGGCGCCGTTCCAACGACGGCGTCATTCGGGCTTTGACCTTTTCCAAAAGATCCTCGCGATAAAACGTCACGGGAATGCCATCATAATCCAGCAGCAGTTCGTGGAATTCGGCCAGGTCAAAATGCTTTTCGCCGACGGCCGTACGGGTCTCCTCACGGACGGAAAGAATGTCGCGTTTACCCAGGTGATACGTGATCGCCTGGAGCGGCCATTTGGAGTATCGATAGATCTCGCGTTCAGCCGTCACTTCGCCGGAGACGGTTTTGTCGTTGAAATAGCGGACGGCCTCATCGTACGTCATCCGTCCGGTATGAATCCCGACGTCGACGACAATACGGACATTCCGCCATTGGGCGTCTTTAAGTTGAAAAATCCTTTCCTCCGGAGTGTAAAACCCCTGTTCGGCCATCAGTTGCTCGGTGTAATGCGCCCAACCCTCGACACCCAAGCTGTACATCACATCGGGAACGCGGAGGCGGACCATGTACGAAAGATCTTTTCGGCCGCCGCTGATAAACCGCCGCGCGGCAGCTCCCAATTGCAAGTCATGGCCGGGCACGGCTTCATGGACGACGAGATTCGGAGCGGCCGACCGGCAGTGGTTCTGCCTTAAAAGTTCGGGATTCCCGTTCGGGTGTTTCTCGTCGTGCGTCGGCGTCACCCAAAATTGGCCGGGGATTCCGTCTCGGAAGGGCGGAATCGGATTCATCGCCGCGATACTCAAGACATTCGTATATGCGGCGGGAGTTTCCTTGAGAAGCATCGTGTATTCCGCCGGCAGTCGAAACAACTTCTTTTTCTCTATAAAAAGAACCGTCCGGTCGAGAAGTTCCTGGTACATGGCGAACATCTCTTTGTCGGTCGCCGGGGCGTCCTGCTGAAGATCCTTGATCACCCCGGCGTAAGGCTTTTTCGGCTGGCCGCGTTTTCTTTGAATCGTATCGGCGACCTCCTGCATCTGTTTTTCCGTGATCGCGACCTGATCCTTAGCGTACTCAAAGAGCGATTCCGGTGTTTCAGGGGAAAGGAGAAGATTTCGCAACCTCCAAAGATAGTGCTCTTCGCCAACGCCGAAGACGTCGTCTTTGGCCGCGGGCAGGATTTTGGATTTCAGAAACTGTACGTACTGATCGACGGCGTCCTCGATCCCGGAGGCGGCCGATTCCAGTTGAGACCCGAGCTTTTTGAACGCGTCCGCCGTGAGCGACTGCCGTGCGGAATCCAAAACGTCTTTCTTGAAATAAGAGACGATTTCGTTTCGTAGCTCGATGCCGTCTCGAAGCACTTCCCGTTTATAAAATGGAGCCTTCTCCGAAAGCCCAATCTCGAGGTTCTTTTTCCGGCTCGCCAAGACGTCGGGGATTCGGCGCATTCGGGAGAGAATGGCGTTCCATTCTTCCGGCTTCCCCTGTTGGCGGCTGATGTTTTGATAGACCGTACCGACGAGATCGGAAATATCGACGGAGGATCTCCATCCCAAAGGAATGGGCTTTTCAATCCACAAGAGTGTCCAAAGCGCCGCTCGCCGCATAATCGTGACGTCCATACGATCCTCGGCGGCCAATAAATCGTCGCGGTAGGTTTCCAAGTCGGCCAAAATGCCGGTATAAAACGAGCGTTCCTCGTTGCGAACGCTTCCGTCGAAGGGGCGCAGCTTGTCGTCGTATTGCGTCAGTCCCCAATACGTCGCCGATACCGGATCAAACGTGTGGGGTTTTTCGAAAAAGTCGCGCTTAATGTCGTCCAACGTTTTAGCCATTCCGTCTCCCGATGCCGCGATCCATCCCGTGACCGTGACCACGACTGATAAAAGCCAACGCGCCGGCCACATGGGGTGCGGATATTATCAGTCGAGGGAACCGGCGTCGATCAAATGCCCCTGCAAAACATCTTCCTCACGGACAAGAATGCGCAACAGTTTTGGTTTGGATTCTTCCCCTTCGATCTCCACCGTATAATGCCCGTCGAAACGAATGCCCCCTAAGGAGGTCACGCCGTAGGGGACGGTCCATTGAACCGTTCCTTCTGAATCCGGCACGGCCGCTTGCCGAAATTCGATCGGACGGTCCGAGGTTTCGATGTGAGCCGTAAGGAACGCCCTCTTCGCCCGGAGGCGAGCGCGAACGTGCGCACCGGGAACCCGTTCGAACAGCTTCAGCGCGGGCAGATCGCTTCGGTCGGGTGATGCGTACGGAGTGATGAAGACAAGTCTCCAATGGACGGGAAAATCGCCGTTGAGGGCCTCTCCACCATAAAGAAAAAACCGGACCGCCAGGAGTTCAAAAAAAGAATCCCGGGCATCGAGTGTGACTTTGCCGTCAGGTGAGCGGCGGAGCTCGAAATAAACAGAGATGTCGCGCCCCAGCAGCCGGAGCCATCTTTCCAGCCTTCCGGTCGGCGCTTCAAGGAGAAGATAGCGGACTGGATAGCTTTTTACGAAATCGTCGATCGCGCGTGTGTCCCGGGCGCAGAAGAGAGCGAACGTGTCCATGAGCGTCGTATCTTGAAACGGGTGCGCGACGACCGGAACGTTCAGGTCATGCACGAACCAGTGGCCGTAATCCCAGTGGCTGGCAACGGCATTTTCGGTTGGCGGCCTGGGATGTCTCCGAAACTCCGATTCCATAAATTGGGTGACCGTCTCATAGGCGCGATAAAAGGGATGGACATTCCCGGTATGTGTCCATCCCCAAACCACTTGGCCGGGAGAGGCGATGCAAAAAGCCATCGCCCACACGGCTCCCACCGCCAAACTTCGGCGGATGGCGAAAAGGTAAAAAAGATCGTGAAGAAGGGAGATCGCCGCGATCGTGAGGATCGGCGACGCGAGGTAGATGAATCGGAGCTGAAAAAGCGAAAGGATCAGCGCGCCGGAGGCGTATCCGACGAACCACCAGCGTTCCCGCCGAAAGGCTTGGAGGGTAAACCAAACAAACGCCAGGAGGAGGGGGTAAAAACCCATCGAGTCCCAGCTCTTCCAAGGGATTTGCAAGGGCGAGGTGGCTTCGCTGGTGACGGAGAGCGAGCCGCGCGTCGTGTCCAGTGCCGCCATCGCTCCAGAGGTGGGTACCGAAACAATGGAGGGGCCGTGCCGCCAGAACAAAAAGAGAGCGATCGAGGCCGCGTAGCCGACATAAATCAAAATACGCTTATCCAGCCGGAAGGGACGGAGGCGGAAATGAGCCATAAGAGAAAACGGCAGAGCCAGGAAGGCGTAAAGAGCCGGCGTCCACCAGGAAAACCCGAAGATCCAAATCGATCCCGACGTAAATCGATCCGAAAGAGAGAGAGGAAGAAGGCTTAAAAGACTGCTCGCGAAAAAGAGCCAGGAAGCGTACGCGCAGCGGTTTTGAAATCCCGGAGCCCGGTCGATCAGAAACGAAGCCGCGAGAAAAAGAGCGACGACCCATGCCTGGGGCCAGAAACTGGGGCCGAACGCGAGAAGGGCAAGGAGGGCCCATCGGGCGGAAGAGGACAATTTTCGACGCAACCGTTCCAGGAAAAAAAGAGCGGCGATGGTGAACATTGCTTCCAGAAAATGATGGTGGATCTCGCCTACCTTGCTGGCCCGGATATGGCCGGGGGAGAGCGCAAGGACGAATCCGGCGGCGAGTCCGGCGTACGGGCCGGCCAAGGAAGACGCGACGGCGCCGGTTGCCCATAACGTCGGAAGAGAAAGGGCCGGAATCGACAGGGCGGAGAAAATTTGAATCGTTCGAAGATCGCGAACGTTCGCCAACCTTAGAGGTATGGCAATGAGTTCATCCAGGCCGAGAGGCCAGGGGACATCGAACCCCCGGGGGAAGGAGAGGTTGGGGTCGTGCAGCGGATAAGCCGAGTCGCCCTGGACGATCTTCTCAATCCGATGGAGCCGGTAATACGGATCGGTCCCGTTTAGAGCGATCCCATGCTCGGTCACCGTTCCGGGAAGATTTTGAAAACGAAGAGCGAGGTAGAGGAACGAGAGAAGGATCCACGCGAGTCGATAGCGCACGGCCATGATTGTTGCGCAGAAACGGCGGGAAGACTAGAACCGGCTAGTGTCCCGAGTCGGGACACTAGAATATGTTTTCGAGCCGGACACCCGCGCAGTACGCCCCCAACGATCTTGCGCGAGCGATTGAAGAGAAGCGCTCCGCCGGAAATCCGTTCTTGGATCTCACGCTCTCCAATCCCACGCAAGCCGGTTTTCTCTATTCTCGGGACCTGTTGAACCCGCTAACGGATCTTGCTTCCCTTCGCTATGAGCCGTCTCCCCGGGGACTTCGGAATTCGAGAGAAGCTTTGGCCCAATATCTCTCCGCCAACGGTGCGAAGGTGGATCCGAATCATCTCTGGCTGACCAGCAGTACGAGCGAAGCGTACAGTTTTCTCATCAAGATGTTGGTGGATCCCGGCAACGAAGTGCTGATTCCCACGCCGAGCTATCCGCTCTTCGAACCGATTCTTTCGCTGGAAGGCGTGCGGTTCCAGACGTATCCGATTCAATACGATCGCGGGTGGAGAATCGATTTTGAAAGCTTGTCGGAGCGACTGACGCCCGAGACGAAGGCCCTGCTCGCAGTCAACCCGAACAACCCGACCGGCTCTTTCGTCAAGGCGGAAGAACGGCGGGATCTGTGGAGGATCTGCGAGGAGTGGAACCTCTCTTTGATCAGCGACGAAGTGTTTTTCAACTATCCTCTCGGGAAAGAGAGATCCGGAGTTTCGTTCTTGAAAAAGGGCGCCCCCGTTCCGACGTTCACAATGGGAGGCGTATCGAAAGAATTCGGCCTGCCCCAAATGAAGCTCTCGTGGATTCATGCAAGTGGGCCCCAACCCATTCTCGACGAGGCGAGTGAAAGACTCGACTGGATTGCCGACACCTATTTATCCGCATCGATACCCATTCAGGGAGCCCTCCCGGCTTGGTTGAAAAGCGGGTCTGAGGTCATGCGTCAGATTCGCGCTCGAATCCTGGAAAATGAAAGCGTGGCCAATGACCTGTGCAAAAAATCAAAAACGCTGGAGGCGCTTCCGGTCGAAGGGGGTTGGTGCAAGATCCTAAAGTTCGGAGATCGACTGGAAGAGGAGCCTTTTGCAACGGATCTGTTACGCCACGAGGGGGTCCTGGTCCAACCGGGATATTTTTTCGACCTGCCTTTTCCCGCCGCCGCGGTCGTCAGTCTTCTGGTGCCGACGAACGAGTTTTCCGAAGGTTTGCGGCGGGTTCTCCGTCACGCGGCGCGCTAAAAACGGCCGGAGCAAACGTTTGACCGCTCCGCGCCTGCGCGCTAGTTTCCGTCTTTCGTTGATCTACATCATCATTAGGAGGATCTCCCATGGCTTTGCTTGAGTCCCTGTTTCGTTGGTTGCACGTATTTGCGGGCATCGTCTGGATCGGGCATCTCTACTTTTTTAATTTCGTGAACGGGCCCTTTGCCGGAACGATGGACGGCGACACAAAGAAAAAAGTTGTTCCCGAATTGATGCCGCGGGCGCTCTTTTGGTTTCGCTGGGGGGCGGCCTGGACCTGGATCACCGGAGTTCTTCTCCTCCTCTTGGTCTTTTATCACGGCGGAATTCTCTTCAACGACATGGGAAGCTTTGGTGCTCCGGCATTCGTGATGATCGCCGTAACGTTTTTGGGCGTATTCATCTACGACGCTCTCATGAAGTCGCCGCTGGGGAAAAACCCTAAGATAGTCGCCGTGGGTGGAGTCATCTTGGTCGGCGGCGTGATCTGCGCAATGGCCAACTGGGCCGATTTCAGCTACCGCGGATTCAATATCCACGTGGGATCGATGTTCGGGACGATGATGGCGTTCAACGTTTGGTTCCGGATCTGGCCCGCACAGCAGAAAATCATTACGGCCGTAAAGGGTGGGCAAGCGCCGGATGCGGCGTGGGTATCCTTGGCCGGAACACGTTCCCGACACAACACGTATCTTTCCGTGCCGCTGTTGTGGACGATGATCAATGCGCACACGAGCTATTTCGCCGGCGGAAATCTTGGAATTACAGATCGGTCGGCCGGCATCGTTATGCTCGCCGTGATTGCGCTCGGCTGGCACATCGTTTGGCTCTGCTACAAGAAAGCCGGAAAAGTTAAGGGCTTCTAGCTCGCACACCATATCGTCTGGGTGAAAAAGGTGGGATCGTTATGACCGAACCGACCGTCGAGGGATTGATCCGCTTGCTCGACCTTCGACCTCATCCTGAAGGGGGATATTTTGCGGAAACCTATCGCGCGAAGGGCGTGATACCCAAAAAAGGATTGCCCTCCGAATACGGGAGCGATCGAAATTATTCCACGGCGATTTATTACTTGCTCCCCCAGGGAAGCGTTTCGAAGCTCCATCGCCTTCGGACCGACGAGATCTTTCACTTCTACCTTGGTGGATCGATGAGCGTGGCGCAAATCCTTCCGGACGGGACGACGGAAACCGTGGCGCGCGACAGATCCGACGCTCCGGCCGATTCAGGAGGCGATCATCGCGTCTGTGGAGCAGTTTCTCAAAATTGAACGTCGCAACGACGGCGTTGAAAAGGAAACCGAGGAGAGCGACTTCTAACGCGATTCACGATAAAAGAGTCCTCATGAAAAGTCCGATTCGAGTGGTTCAGGTGGGCCTGGGGCCGGTGGGGCAGATGCTGACGCAGCATTTGGCCGAGAGGAAATTCATTTCAATCGTCGGGGCCGTGGATGTCGATCCGGTGAAGAAGGGGATGGACATCGGCGAGTTCGCGAAGCCGGCGAAAAAAACAGGGATTCGAATCCGGCCGTCTTTGAAGGATTTTGAAAAAGGAGAGGCGGACATCGCGGCGATCACGACGACGTCCACGCTGGAATCGATCGCGCCGGTGTTGGAAACCGCGGCAAGAAAGGGGATGGGTGTCGTTTCGACATGTGAAGAGCTCGTTTATCCCTGGCGCCGACAGCCGGCGCTGGCGAAGAAAATCGATGCCGCGGCCAAAGAAGGGGGTGTGGCGATTTTGGGAACCGGCGTCAATCCGGGATATCTCATGGATTTTCTTCCGGTCGCTTTGACGGCCGTATGCCGGTCGGTCACGGCGATTCGGATCGAACGAATTCAGGACGCCTCCAGGCGCCGCATACCCTTTCAACGAAAAATCGGGACCGGCATGACGCCCGAAGAGTTTCGATCCCGCGTGGAGGAGGGGAAGCTGGGACACGTCGGACTCGCAGAGTCGATGGACATGATCGCCGCGCATCTCGGCTGGAAATTGGATCAGACCGATGAGGCCACCGAACCGGTCTTGGCCGAGCGGTCGACGCCAAGCGGATTGGGAACGATTCCGCCCGAAAAGGTGATCGGCCTTTTGCAACGGGCGCGAGGCCGAATGGCGGGAAAAGTGGTGCTCGCCCTCGAGTTTCGCGCCGTTGTGGGTAGCCCGGAAAGCCGCGACACCGTCTATATCGACGGACTGCCCGGACTTTCCGTAACGATTCCGGAGGGAGTTCAGGGAGATGTGGCCACGTGCGCGATCGTCACGAACGCGATCCCCGTTGTTATGGGAACCACTCCCGGCCTGAAGACGATGATCGATCTCCCGCCGGTCTCTTGGCGAGCGTGATTCTCAAGCGCCCTTTTGCCATGAAGCGCCGATTCATGTATTGACGCCGCCCCTTCGCCGGGACCTATGAGTCTAAATATTCGAAACGTTTGTATTATCGCGCACGTCGATCACGGCAAGACGACGCTCGTCGATTATCTGCTTCGGCAGGCAGGGACGTTCAAGCAACACCAGGCGCTGACCGAGCGTGTGATGGATTCCATGGACCTTGAGCGGGAGCGGGGAATCACGATTCTCGCCAAGAACGCCTCGGTGTACGTGGAGGATACGAAGATCAATATCGTCGACACGCCGGGACACGCGGATTTCGGAGGAGAGGTCGAACGAATTTTAGGCATGGTCGACGGAGCCCTTCTGCTCGTCGATGCCGCCGAAGGGCCTCTTCCGCAAACCCGATTCGTGCTTCAAAAGGCGCTGGAAAAAGGATTAAAAATCATTTTGGTCATCAACAAGGTCGATCGCCCCGAGTGCCGTGAGAACCGGCGGATTCAGGAGGTCGTGAATCAAACGTTCGACCTCTTCGTCGAGCTGGGAGCGTCGGAAACACAAGTGGAATTTTCCATTGTTTACGCCTGCGCTCGTGAAGGTTGGTGCACGGTCAACGACAAGGAAGTTCCGGCGCTCTTGAGCGGTGAAAAGAAGGGGACGCTCAAACCTCTCTTCGATCTGATTCTCAGTGAAGTTCCCCCGCCTCGAATCTCTGATGCGCCCGGATTTCAGATGTTGGTCTCGAATCTTGCGTACTCCGATTACGTCGGCCGGCTCGCCGTCGGGCGCGTGACGCGAGGAAGCGTCAAGAAAAACGATCGTATTTTTCACCGAGGTGTGGATGAAGAGGATGAGCCGACGGCCGTTTCGTTCACGGTAACACAGGTTTTGACGTTCGGAGGACTCAAGCAAATCGAGGTGGCCGAACTGACCGAGGGTGATCTCGGTTTGGTGGCCGGGTGTGAAGAAGCGGAAATCGGCGACACATTCGCCGGAAACGACAATGTGCCAGCTTTGCCGAGAATCGCCGTGGAGAAGCCGACGATTGGGATGATTTTTTCCGTCAGCACGTCCCCCTTTTCAGGCCAAGACGGAGAGGCGATTCAATCGAGAAAGCTTCGCGAGCGGTTGTTGCGGGAAGTTCGGCAGAACGTCGCGCTTCGGTTTGAAGAGCTCGACTCGCCGGACCAGTTTCGGATGCTCGGCCGGGGAGAGCTTCAGCTTTCGATTTTGATCGAGCAGATGCGGCGGGAGGGGTTCGAGTTCATGGTCGGCAAGCCGATCGTCTTGATGCACAAAGGAAAGACAGGTGGTGTGGAAGAACCGATCGAACGGCTCGTCCTGGATCTCCCTGAAACCTACGTGGGCGAAGTGACGCAAATGTTTCAGACGAGAAAAGGGATCATGACCCGTTTCGAGCCTATGGCCAGCGGCCTGGAAAGCGCGGTTCGCCGGATCCGTCTCGAGTTTACGATCCCGACCCGGGGACTTCTCGGCATGCGATCGCGGTTTCTGACCGGCACGCGCGGCGAAGGACTCATGAGCAGTGAGTTCTTGCGGTATGAGCCTCATAAGGGAGAAGTGCCCCATCGCACCAACGGCGCCCTCGTTTCCGACCGAGAGGGGGAAACCGTGGAATACGGCCTCTTGGGTTTGGAAGACCGGGGGATGCTCTTCGTTCGTCCAGGGATCAAGGTGTACGAAGGAATGGTCGTCGGCGAGCATAACAAGGAAAACGATCTCAATGTGAATCCTTGCCGCGAGAAGAAACTCACGAACATCCGCGCGGCGCACGCCGAGGTTCTGGTCACGCTGTCCGGTATCCGGTCGATGTCGCTGGAAGAGTCGGTTGAGTGGATCGACGAAGATGAATGGATCGAAGTGACGCCGAAATCGATCCGGCTTCGGAAAAAGGTTCTGCCCAAGAATCTTCGAAGCGTCGTGCGGTCCTAAAGGATCCGCTAGGCAACTTGACGCTCTTCCAGCCGCCCTGACGCGCTGGTCTCAATCAAGGATTAAGGCACGACGAGATGTTGTCTGGCGACGATTGTGGACGGGTATCACCGAGGCCAAAAGTTTATTTTTGTCTCCGATGCGTCGAACTCCAAGCGATCGGCGCAGTTCGACGAGGAATCGTTGCATGGTGCCGGCTGCGACATTCTCACGACGTTCGCGAGCGTGGTGACCACGGAAGTTTTAATGATGAACCCGGAATGAGGTTTCATTGAGTCTTATGGCTTCCGCTCCGCCAGCCGCTGCTCGCGGCGCCTCTTCCCTTCCTCAAAACGGCGTTTTTCCTCCGCCGTTTCGGGCAGCAGGGGAGGAACTTCCGTCGGCTTTCCCTTTTCGTCGATCGCGACATAT
>DATDPG010000031.1 GCA_035292885.1 Bdellovibrionota bacterium
GGTCCGCGTTCCGGCCGGTAGCATGTTCGCAAGAGGAGGATGGGGTGGACCGGTCGTCGCGTTTCTATTCATGTTGACTTACGCAAACGACGTGGGTGCCGCCGACGATGGAATTCGGCGCCACAGCGCCGCCGAGGCCGATCTTGCGGATCATCTGACAGAAACGACATCGGTCGACGACTATTTCGGCCAGCTCCACAGGACGTACGTCGCTCTCCCACCCGAAGAACGGAACGAATATGTCTCCAGATTAGCCGCCTTTTTGAACGGGCCGTACGTTGAACCGGTCGTGCGTCTCCACGCCGGACCCATCGGAATCTACAACGGTTCCGTGATCAAATATGTCAGCTGTGAATTCTTGACGGATCGATACGATGAATTAAACGCCAAAGTGTCCCAAGGTTTCTTGGATGGAGATCAAGTGGGTGAACTAGTCGCACTAGAACGTCTCTTGAAGAGGGAAAGCGATCTCCGAAAAACTGAATACACGTTCGAGGCCAACGGGAAACTCTACTACGACGGAAATGCCTGGATGAATTCACCGATTTCGCCAAAGACGGCGCTCCTTCCGGAAGTGGACCTGTCCTGGTGCTCCGATTACTTGGAGGGCGGATATCTCCAAGATGCTCGAAGATTCCCGGCCCGCCCATCGAGTCTACCGTTCGAGACGCGCTAAACCCACGTAGCCGAGAATTCGAGACCCGCTGAATCTAAATTCCAGTTCATCGGAAACACTGCCGGTACGCAGTAGATCGAAAAAGGCCTTTGTGAATATTTTAGGGCGCGTCCCCCGGAACTCTTGAATTCGGAGGCCATATCGCCCGCACAACCGCACGAGTTCGTTCGGCCGAATGAACAGGTGATACAGGTGCAGTCGTTTGGGCGTATTAGCGACTACCCATTCGACTCCTTTGATGACGATCAGCCAACTCATCCAGTTTCGGTTAAAGGCGTGGAAGAAAAAGATCCCTTCCGGACGAAGAATGCGCCGCACCTCGGAAATAATTTTTTCCGGATCCTCCACATGTTCGAGAAAATCCATGGCGCAGACGACATCGAAGCTCTTCGGTCGAAAGGGGAGGTAGTAAGCATCCGCGCATCCGAATTCGACCCGGCGGGTTTTATCATGTTGCCTCGCGACGAGTAGGCTTTCTTTGGAAACATCCACAGCTTTCACGCGGTGGCCGGCTTTGGCCAACGCGTTAGAAACGAATCCGCCACCGCATCCGATATCGAGAACGTCGCACGATTTTTCACCGTACGTTCGGCCGATCTCTTCAAGCACCCAAGGGTTCCGGAGCCGCGTTTCGGCGCGCAGCAGCGCCACGGGGTCGTCCTGTGCTGTGTACCAACGGTCGCCGAGCTGGTTGTAGATCTCCAGGTCTATTTTTTCGGTGTTTGAACCGTGCCGCGCCATATCCAGTTCCAATAAATGGTTTGATAAAGACCGTACATGACAAGAAACCCTAAAAGCCCGCGCAAAAAGAAAGCGTAAAACGGAACGTGGGGAACCCAAGCCGATGGAAGATGCGCTTCTCCCATATGAAGAGCCGGCCAGAGAGCGACCGGAAGGACGAGGACGATCGGGTGAATCAAGAAAAGAAGCGCATGAACCCACTGTTCGCCAGGGGCGCAATGGTCGGAGTGAACGAATTCATCTTTCGTCACGAAAAGGGATGAGACGACCACGCACGCCCCGTATAGGATGAGATTCACTGGGCTCGGTGGAATTCGAAAAAGAAAAACGAAACAGCCGATCACCGTAAGCGTATCGAGCGGATGGCCGATTTTTTCCCAACGCGGCAGGCCGCGCCGGTAATGAAAATAAAACTCATCGACGAACATCAATAGGGCCTGAAAAGCGTACGGAAGGAATACGACCCACCACATGGCTTACCGTTTTTCCAAGAGACACCCTCCAGCCGTCAGCCCCGGGCCGAACGTTACACTCGCGATCAACGATCCCGCCAAGACCGCGGGATCTTCGGCCATCTGCCTCCATATATAAGGAAGCGTGGCGGAGGACATGTTGCCGTAAGAACGAAGGACGGACCGGCTATGGGCGATCTGATCTTCCCTTAGGCGGAGCGTGTCCAAAACGCGGTCGAGAATGGCCGGACCTCCCGGATGAAGCGCGATCAAGATTCGATCGCGTTTTTTCTGGAAATCCATTTCAGCCTCAGCAAAAAGGCGTTCCAAAAAATGCTCGATCGCGCGGGCCGTCAGGATCGGGACATCGCGCGAGAGCGTCATCGTGAAACCCCAGTCCGAGCAGAGCCACGTCATTGCATCTGTTGAATCGGGCAAGAGCTCTTCTCGAACCGCCAGCAATACAAAACTTGGAGACGGGTTCGCGGCGTTCTCGATCTTTCGCTCCAAGGAATACCGGATATGGCCGTCGGCGAAGAGGCTTTGGACGACAAACTGATCCGGTGTGTGGAGGGAAGGATTGAGATGAAGTGTACAGAGTTCCGTGTGTGCGATGTCGGCTCTGCCCCGCCCGCTCTGAAGAAATCCGCGGGCGATGCGAAGCGCGGGGATCGTTCCGTAACATCCCATGTGATAGGCGTGCGTAACGGTCGTCCGTTCCCCCCACCCATTTTGAGCGACGACTTCTTGCGCCGCGCTCGGGGAGACATATCCGGTGCATGAGACATGAATAAGATCGTCGGGAGGCGCACTGTCCGCCGGATACCATCTTTCAAATAAATCCGAGACACGTTCACGGAAAAAACGCATTCGCGCCTCGAGACCCAGTCCTTCCGGTCGGTCGAGTAAGCGAAAAATTTTCATTTCCGGCCAATTCGTATGTTGAAAATCGGAAAGTTCATGCCGACGGGTCAAAATTTGGCCGACGTTACAGCCGTAACGGTCGACGAGAGTTCTCATTTTTTCTCGAATTGTGTCGACCGCTTGACCCGACGCCCGAAGTTTTGTGGCTTCGGCCTGCGTATGGGCCTCGGCCAACCACCGACCCGCAACTTCTTGTTTGATCTCGTACGGCGGGAGAAGCGGTTGGAAGTTCGTTAAGACGATGGGGTCCGACATCGGCCGGTTGTACCAAAGGGTTTCCTAACTTGAAAGGGGTCAGGCCGTCCGATACGTTGAACGAACACGTGCAATCGACGCTTCTGGACGTTCGGAGTCTCTCCATCGGGTTCCGGGCGGGGAAAAAATTTCATCGAGCGGTCGACCAGATTTCGTTTCATCTGGAACGGGGGGAAACATTTTCCCTCGTCGGAGAATCCGGCTGCGGTAAAACGGTCACGGCTCTTTCGCTTCTTCGCCTGATTACGTATCCCCCCGGAAAAATCGAGTCGGGGGAGATCCGCTATGACGGCCGGGATCTCTTGCAAATTCCCCTCGGCCAGATGCGCCGCATTCGTGGAAAAGAAATCGCGATGATTTTTCAGGAGCCGATGACGTCCCTCAATCCGGTGTTCACCGTCGGAGACCAAATTGCCGAAGCGATCGAAGTTCACCAACGGGTCGGATCCCACGAAGCCAAGGCAAGAGCGTGCGAGGCCATGCATCGAGTCGGGTTTCCGGCTCCCAAAGAGCGGTACGACGATTATCCGCACCAAATGAGCGGCGGGATGCGCCAGAGGATCATGATCGCGATGGCGCTCTCCTGTAATCCGAAAGTTTTGGTCGCGGACGAACCGACGACGGCTTTGGACGTGACGATTCAGGCGCAGATCTTGGCGCTTATCGACCAGCTTCAAGAGGAGACTCAAATGGGCGTGCTTCTCATTACGCACGACCTCGGCGTCGTCGCTGAAGTGGCCGATCGTGTCGCCGTTATGTACGCAGGCGTCATCGTCGAATTGGCGAATGTGAAGAATCTTTTTGCTCACCCTCGGCACCCTTATACCCAAGCGCTCTATCGATCGATTCCGAGGCCCGGCGCGCATAGTTCCAAGGAAAAACTGGAGGTGATTCCGGGTCGCGTCCCCCCGCTGGGCGCGGTCCCGCCGTATTGCCGCTTTTACGATCGGTGTCCTCTCGCCGCGGCGGAGTGTAAAGAGCGCGAACCGGATTTACGGGAAGTCAGTCCGGGCCATTTTGTCCGTTGCATAAAAGCATGACGCCGCTTTTGGAAGTTCAGCGGCTCCGAAAATGGTTTCCGATCCGGGCCGGTCTTTTGCGCCGACCGAAAGGGAATGTTCACGCCGTGGAGAACATTTCTCTGGAAGTAAACGAAGGCGAAACCGTAGGTCTGGTCGGAGAATCGGGCTGTGGAAAGACGACGTTGGGGCGCATGATCCTGCGGCTGGTGGAGCCGACGGCAGGGAGTGTCCGGTTTGAGGGAGAAGACGTCACCGCCATGGCCGAGGACCAACTCCGAGCCTGGCGGCGAAAAGCGCAGATGATTTTTCAGGACCCGTACGGATCGCTCAATCCTCGGATGAAGATTCAAGACATCGTCGGCGAGGCGCTGGTGATTCATCGTCTGGCGCCGCACAAGGAAATTCCCGATCGTGTGGCCGCTCTCCTGGAAACGGTCGGTCTTTCGTCGGACACGCTTTACAAATTTCCCCATGAGTTCAGCGGCGGGCAGCGCCAGAGAATCGGAATCGCCCGGGCGCTGGCCGTTCAACCGAAATTCATTGTCGCCGATGAGCCGGTTTCCGCGCTCGACGTTTCCATACAGGCGCAGATCATGAATCTCCTTTTGGACCTCCGAAAAAAATTCAAGCTCTCCTACCTCTTCATCTCCCACGATTTGCGCGTGGTGGAGTTCATCTCGGATCGCGTCGCCGTGATGTATCTCGGGCGCCTGATGGAGCTGCTGCCGGGCTTAGGTCTTTCGCAAGCGGCCAAGCATCCGTACACGAAGGCACTCTTGGCATCTGTGCCGATTCCGGATCCATCCAGGCGGCGAACGCGAATCGTTTTGGGAGGTGACGTTCCGAATCCTGCGAGTCCTCCTTCGGGATGTGTCTTTCATCCAAGATGCCCGATCGCCGAGAGCCGGTGCAAAACGGAAGTGCCTGTGTTAAGGCAGATTGCGCCCGGCCATACCGTGGCCTGTCATTTCGTATGAAAAAAACGCTCAAAATCCTTCCGATCGGAGGTCTGGGAGAGATCGGAATGAACCTGATGGTCGTTCAGTACGGCTCCGAGGCGATCGTCGTCGATTGCGGCATCATGTTCTCCGACCACCATTTGCCGGGAATCGACCTGATCGTCCCGGACTTCAGCTATCTTTTGGAACCCCAAATCAATTTTAGCGCGATCGTTCTAACCCACGGGCACGAGGACCACATCGGCGCCGTCCCGTTTCTCCTTCGGGAGCGGAATGTCCCGATCTACGGCTCCCGCTTTACGCTGGCGTTGGTCAAGGAAAAACTTCGGGAACATGAGCTCCTGCGCGATGCCGAATTGGAGCTCGTGAAAGACGGAGATCAGGTCACGATCGGGCCGTTTCGGATCGAGTTCGTCCGGATGAGCCATTCCATCGCGGATGCGATGGGGCTCGCGATCGAAACGCCCGAGGGGACGATTTTTCATACGGGCGATTTCAAAATTGATCCCAAACCGGCCGACGGGAGGACCACCGATCTGGAAAGAATCGGCGTGCTGGGGAAAAAGGGAGTCCTGCTTCTTCTATCGGACAGCACGAACGTGGATGTGCCGGGGACGAGCCTTTCCGAAAGTTCGGTTCGCCAAGATCTCGAAAAATTGATCGGCGACGCGCCCGGCTGGGTGATCGTCGCCTGCTTTGCTTCGCACATCCCGAGGCTCAAGCAGGTCACCGAGATCGCTTTGGCGTCCGACAAGAAGGTCCTTCTGGCGGGGCGATCGATGATTCAAAACGTCGGGATCGGTCGCGAGCTTGGCTACCTGCGTTTTCCCGACGATTTGTTGATCGACATCTCCGATGTGGGGCGGTTGCCGCGCGACCGGGTCGTTATCGTGGCTACCGGGACGCAGGGGGAGCCGCGATCCGCTCTTGCGCGAATGGCGATCGATCAGCACAAGGAGCTCAAAGTGCTTCCGGGGGACCGGGTGGTGCTTTCGTCGCGTTTCATTCCGGGGAACGAGCGGGCGATTTTTTCCATCGTAAACCACATGTATCGCCGGGGGGCGGAAGTCTTCACGAACCGAGGTTCGGATATCCATGTATCGGGGCATGCGTACCGGGAAGACCTGAAGACCATGCTGAAGACAGTCCGGCCGCAATATTTCGTGCCGGTGCACGGGGAATTTCGGCATTTGGTGGAGCATGTGAAACTAGCGCACGAGACCGGAATGCCGAAGGAGAGGGCCTTTCTGCTCGAAGACGGCATGGGGGTTACATTTTCCGGCGGGGTTGCCAAGCGCCTTCCGCCGCTCGATCTGCGCCGGTCTGTATTGGACGGTCGCGAACTGGGAGACATCGGAAGCGCGGTCCTGCGCGACCGCCGCCAATTGGCGGAAACCGGGATGGTGGTGGTGGTGGCGATTTTGGACGCGCATTCCGGCGAACTGGTTCGCGGACCCGAACTCTTCGCCAGAGGCGTGGCGTTTGAGGAAGTGGCCGAGGATCTCATGGCGGAAGCCAAGGAGGTCGTTCGCGACACATTGGAGGATTTTGGCCCCGAGGCGCGCACGGAGAACGTCGCCGTGCAGGAGGAGATCCGCCTGGCCCTCCGCCGATTCTTCAAAAACGCCCTCGACCGCAAGCCGGTCGTTATTCCGATCGTCCTCGAGGTTTGACAGACAGCGGCGGCGTCGCCACGCCTCAGTTTTTTAAAGTTTGCACGGCGCGCTGCATCAGAGTATAGCCCGTTCGAAGTGCTCTCCCACTCCCAACCTGATGTGAGGTGATTTGTGCGAAATATAAAGTTCCTTTTAACAGTTTCGGTAACCCTGATGCTCGGCGGTCTGGTCAGACCGACGGCGACTTTGGGAGCTCCCTGTGTCCCCGATGACGGCGACCGGATCTTTGGGGGTAGCGTCGATCCTTCGGGAGTGGCAGTGGATACCGCCGGGAATCTTTATGTGGCAGATTACGCAGGCGACCAGGTACTCGGATACAACAGCCCCCTTACGGACCAGACCGCTGACCGGATGCTTGTGGGCCTCAATGATCCCAAAGGCATCGCGTTCGGCCCTGACGGCAACCTATATGTCGTGGATACTAAAAACAAGCAGGTTGTCAGGTACAATAGCCCTTCTTTCTCGGGTCCCTTCTCCGTACTTGGATCTACAACCCATCTCTATTGGTTGGCGATCGACTCCCTCGGCAAATTCTATGTCTCGGATCTGAAACGCGTGTTTATCTTCGACTTTGGCAGTGGGGTGACCACCATCAATGTTCCCTTCGCGATAGGGGGGCTGGCCGTGGACGGTGCGGGCAATCTCTTTGTCTCGGATCCGAAGGGTGGCCGTGTGTTTGAGTATGACAGTCCCCACGTAACAAACCAGGCACCGAACAGGACGATTACAGGATTAAATACTCCTATAGGTTTGACCTACGCCGGCGGCAAGCTCTATGTTGCGGACAACGGTGACAACCAGATCGTGGTTTATGATAACCCGACCACGAACCTGACTCCAGACGGGTTCATCGGGGCTGGAGAACTCCATAGTCCTGACGGTGTGGCAGTAGATGGGTCCGGCAATGTCTTTGTGATGGAGGAGTACAGCAATCGCGTCCTGGAGTTCGACGCTAACCATGTTACGGGAGCATCGAATATTCAGCTCGTTAGCGGTTCCCCAATGGGGGGGAACAGCGCGACCCTGTCGTGGGCGACGACGGCTGAAACCGACCTCGAAGGCTTTAACGTCGCAGCGTGTGACAATAAGGGCACCCGCGTTCAGCTGAATCCGAGCCTGATCCGGTGCGAGCAGTGTATTACCGGACTGGGAAGCTCGTATTCGTTCATCGTCCCCGACAAGCCGGCCGGGAGCACGGACGTCTTCATTGAAGTGGTGCACCAGAATACCACGGTGGAAACCTTCGGCCCGGCTCAGTAAAACGGTATGGACTGGATACGCGGCTCCGCCCTCTGAGGACAGCGTTCGGGAGTTTTTACCGGGATGGTCGGTCTGATCGCGATTCTGGACGCTCACTCGGGGCAACTGGTTCGCGGCCCCGAACTCTTCGCCAGGGGTCTGGCATTTGAAGAGACGGCTGAGGACCTTTCAGAAAGCCTTTCGCGCGTTACCAGGGTTGCGGCAAGGAGTGCTCGGAGACCTCAGAAATCGAACGCTATTTTTTTATTTTTAATGGACATCTATTTGTTATTATTGTTTATTTTATAATAATTGTAAACACGTTAAAAGTGTGCTACACATAAAGCCGTGCAAGATAAGACGCAATCTGGAAAGGATAAGAAGCGAAATCTCACGCTCCGCTTGGACGCAAACTTGATCCGAAAAGCGCGTGTTTTGGCCGCTCAGCGGGGGGCATCCATCAGTCGATTGCTCTCAAAACAGATCGAACTGCTCGTTCGCGACGAAGATCGGTACAACGTCGCCAAACGGAAATCACTTGAATGGATAAGACAGGGCTTTCATTTGGGAGGAAAGATCACAGCGACGCGGGATGAATGGCATGAACGATGACACGTTTGTGGATACGAATGTACTCATTTATGCCCACGATTTAGACGCGGGCCGAAAGCATGAGATTGCTGCCGATCTTCTCGAGAAACTCTGGACAAACCGGCGCGGCGTCCTGAGCACGCAAGTGCTTCAGGAATTTTATGTGAATGTTACGCGCAAGATTTCTCACCCGATTTCCAAGTCAACAGCGCGCGAAATTGTGTCGGGATACACGGCGTGGAAGGTGGAAAATGTAACGAGCGACCACGTTCTGCGAGCCTCCGAGTTGGAGGAACGTCACCAACTTTCCTTTTGGGATGCGCTTATCGTTTCCGCCGCCCTTTCGGCCGGGGCCGAACGGGTTCTTTCGGAGGATATGAGCCACCAACAGGGGATTCTTGGACTGCGGATTGAAAATCCGTTCGTGCCCTAGTCGGCCCCTGCGGTCTCCGCTTTACTGTGTTCCGAGCCGCCGATCGGACGGCGTCCCGCGGAATCAAAGACTCTCCATCATTCTCACCTTCATCGACACGTTGCGCCTAGACGCGCCTCGGATATAATTTCTGGAATCGTTGGGCGTTGCGGATGGCTAAAGAAAAAGAAGATTTATCGACCCCACTTCGCGATCTGGCGGGATTTCTTTTATTGGCGTTCGCGATTTTTCTTTTCCTTTCCCTGATCAGTTACAGCCCCCTCGACCCCTCGCTCAATACAAAAGTGGCGGGATCTCCGTCCGCCGTGCACAACTGGTGCGGGATCGGCGGGAGTTACGCGTCCGACATTTTCATGCAGCTTTTTGGGTTTGCGTCGTTTTTCGTCCCGTTCGCTTTGGTGGGCGTGGCTTGGGCGGTCGTCTTTCGGAAAAGCTGGCAAGGGGCTTCGGCCCAAGCTTCGGGCTTTATTCTCCTGGTTCTGGCGGCCACGCTCTTCTTGGCCTTGGCCGCGGGCGACGCGGCTCGGTTCCCCCCATGGGGAGGGGTGACCGGGTTTCTGCTCCGGAAACTCTGCCTCGCGTATGTCGGAACCATCGGCGCACTGCTGGCCGGCCTAACCGCTCTGGCCGTGGCGTTGGTTCTTTCCGTTCGGCTGACGTTTGAAGCGTTCGTCGGAAAGCTCTCGTTCCTGGGTGATGCTTTCCTCCATTCCCGGGAGATCCTTGCAAGAGCGTGGCAGCGTGTGAACCGATCCGCAGCACGTTTCCTGGAGCTGGAGGAAAAGAAGATTGAGAAGGGGATGGCCAAGATCCGCGCCGATGTGGGCGAGCCGTCGATCTCGGTTTCGGACAGCATCAAAGTCGCCGGAGAGGTGGTGACGGAAAACGTACTTATGGATGATTTTTCGATCGAGGCTCCGGCGAAAGAAATCCCCATCGTTTTTCCCAAGGCCAGCGACCGGCGTTCGATGCCCCAGTTCCATACGATGGAAGAGGAACCGGAAGAGGCCAAAGCGCACAAAGATAAGCGGGACATCCGAACCTACAAGCTCCCCGACATTTCGCTCTTGGACGCTCCGGAAGAACAGTCGATCGCGATCGATCGCGAGGAGCTCTTCCGAAACGCCCAGACGTTGGAACAGAAGCTCAAGGACTTTGGTGTCTTCGGGAAGGTGGTGGAAGTTCAGCCCGGCCCGGTGATCACGATGTACGAGTTTGAGCCGGCACCCGGCATCAAAGTCACGCACGTCACACGATTGAACGACGATCTGGCGCTCGCCCTCAAAGCCATGTCCGTTCGCATCACTCCTCTGCCCGGGAAAGCGGTGATCGGAATCGAAGTCGCCAACCGCCAACGCCAGGTGGTTTATCTCAAGGACGTCATCGCCGACGACGTCTTCAAACAGGGTTCGTCCCGCCTGACGTTCGCTCTGGGCAAAGATATCTCCGGCACGCCTTTTGTGACCGATCTCCGAAAAATGCCGCATCTTTTGGTGGCGGGCGCCACAGGCTCCGGAAAGTCGGTTTCGGTCAACAGCATGATTCTCTCGGTGCTTTACAAATCGACGCCGGACGAAGTGCGGATGATTCTCGTCGATCCGAAGATGTTGGAATTGTCTTTTTACGACAACATCCCGCACCTGTTGCTTCCCGTGGTGACCGACCCGAGGAAAGCCTCGGCGGCGCTCCGGTGGGCCGTACTCGAAATGGAGCATCGGTACCGGTTTATGGCCGACATCGGCGTACGGAACATCGAAGGTTACAACAAGAAGGTGCCCAAAATTCTGGACGGGAAGGTGTCGCCGGAGGAAGCGAAGAAAAGCGCCCAAGATCTTTCCCTTCCCGAAGATCTCTTGGCGTCCGGAGAGAAAGTGAAACCCGAAGAACACACGGGTCCGATGCCGTACATCATGATCGTCATCGACGAGCTGGCCGACCTCATGATGATTTCCAGCCGGGAGGTCGAGGAATCGATCATTCGTCTTTCTCAAATGGCTCGCGCGGCCGGGATCCACCTTCTTCTGGCGACGCAAAGACCGTCCGTGGATGTCATCACGGGCGTCATCAAGGCCAATATGCCCGCGCGAATTTCGTTTCAGGTTTCGTCCAAGATCGATTCCCGGACGATTCTCGACGCCAACGGCGCGGAACTTCTCTTGGGCGCCGGCGACATGCTCTTCCTGCCGCCGGGGACGTCCAAGCTGGAGCGAATTCACGGCGCTTTCGTCACCGACAACGAAGTAAAACGGGTGACCGACTTCTGGAAGGAACAGGGTTCGCCCGACTACGATCATGAGATATTGCGCGTACAGCAGGAAGAGATGGAGCGGGAAGCCTCGGGGGAGGGCGAGGACAACGAGATGTACCAACAGGCGCTCAACATCATCCGTCTTCACCGAGTGGCGTCCATCTCCATGATCCAGCGGAAACTTCGGATCGGTTACAACCGGGCGGCGCGGATCGTGGAGAGGATGGACGACGAGGGGTGGCTGGCGCCGGGCGAAGTGGGCAAGCCGCGCGAAGTCCGCATGAGTCGATTTGAAGTTTGATTCACAACATCGAGGAACAGAAAACGACGATTGGGCTCCGGTCCCGACGGGAGCCCCCAAGTCCATGCTCATGCTTGCGCGTGGACTTGGGGATCCCCGTCGGGCCACCCAATCGTCGTTTTAACCGCGATGATCTGGTTCCATATTCGCCAAATTGCTCGACCGACCTCGCCGCATCTCGTTTTCTTCGCTGTGCTTTGTTTAATAAGTGGTCAGAGCGTCGCGCGGGAAGATCTGGTTGTTTTATATACGGGAAATACGAGGGGGGAGGTGGGGCCGTGCGGGTGCGCGACGGAGAATTTGGGCGGGTTGGCCCGCCGGGCCGCGTTCGTGCGCGGCGAAAGAGGACGCGGCGTTCCCCTTCTCCTGGTCGATTCGGGGGACGACCTTTCGTACGCTCCCATCGCCACGTTGCCGGTCCATTTACGGAAGGAAGCCGATCGAAGCGCTCAGCTGATTTCCCGCATTTACGAGTCCCTGCAGTACGACGCCATCTTGCGCGGGGAGGCCGATATTTTCGACGGCCGCGGTTTCGGGTCTCCCGAATTCGATCGTTCGCCGGCGCTCCGGATCGTGGAAAGGTCGGGATGGCGTGTCGCCATTTTCGGTTTCGGATCCCCAAACCTTTTTCCCCGGTTCGACGAGAATTGGAGAGCCGAAATTGCGAAGATTCGGCCGAAAGTCGACCTAGTTCTCGTTCTCGCGCATATCGCCGAGACGGAGATTTCCGGCATCGCGAAGGTCCTCAAGCGCGGAGACATCGTGATCCTCGGGCATACGGGGAAACACCTAGACGATCCAATCCTTCGGAAGGATGTTCTTTTTTTCGAAGCGGACTATCGCGGGCAATTTGTCGGCAAACTCCAGCTGCATCTGGAAAGCGATAAGCTGTCGACAAAAAATCAGATCGATCGATTGCGGCTGGAAGACGATCTCCGCTTTTCGGAAGAACCCGCAGCCCGGAAGCAAATCGAGGAGCGAATTAAATCCCTGGGCCCCCGCCCCAAAAGCTGGTACGCGAATGAGCTTGTTCCCTTAAGCGAACGAGTTTCGCCGGACCGCGAAATTCTGAAACAGGTTGAATCGGTGACGAGGAAAAACTAGTCTGCATCGCATGTTCAAGAAAATAATTCCGGCAGCGTGCCTTCTGACTTGGGCGGTGTCCGCAAACGGCGCCGAGGTTCAGGGAGTCGTCGATCAACTCCAAAAGAGCTACGACCATATTCAATCGATCGAAGCGAATTTCGAGCAAACGTATCGCTCCAAGCGATTCGACGAAAAGATAAATCGAGGGAAGCTGGCGATCGTAAAACCGGGCAAGATGCGATGGGACTACCGTGAACCCAAAGGAAAGGTTCTGGTGTCCAACGGCAAGGAAATTCTCTTATACGACCCCGAAGATCACCAGGCGCTGGTCACGCCTCAGCCGGCGCAAAGCGACCTTCCGGTGGCGTTGGCGTTCTTGTGGGGTGGCGCCAAATTGACCGACAAATTCACGGTCTCGCTGAAGGGCGAAAAAAAAACAGAAGATAAACAGGAAACGACGCTTCGTTGTCTCCCGAAGGAGCCGATTCCGAACGTGAAGGAAGTTTTCCTGACCGTTCGGTCGGGCGAGCCGATGCTGGTGGTCGCATCCCGCGTGATCGACTCGTTGGAGGGAGAAAGTGAAATCCGCTTTACGGATATTCGCGTGAACCCTTCGATCGAGAACCGGCGCTTCGAATTCAAACCTCCTAAAAATACGCCGATCGTCTCTATGCCAAGCTTGAACGTGAAGCCGTAAAATCTCACGCTCTAGTCCGAGTTCCGGAATTCGAGGAAGCTGAATTGTTTACTTTGCGGGCCCTTTGACAATCAGCCGCGCGAATTCCTTGGCTCTCGCGGCTGTCGCCTTGTCCTTCTCGTTCTCGCTTCGCCACTCGGTGATGTCGAGCGCGGTTTCCCCCTTGTCATTTTCGACCGTCCGGTCCACGTTGGCGTCGATCAGAAGTTTCGCGACATCCACCGACAAACTCTTGTCCGCGGCGAGCTGAAGAGCCGTGTCCCCCCGGCTCGTCAGCGCGTTCACATTCGCGCTCTTGCCGAGAAGCGCTTTCACGGCATCTTTGTTCCCCTCCCGGGCGGCAAGATGGAGGGGAGTTGCGTTCGTTTCCTCCGCCTGAGCCTCGATTTTGGCGCCGTTCTCCAACAACAGTGCAATGAGTTCAGCGGAGCCGGCTGCCGCCGCCCGATGAAGCGGCAATAAAGCCGACGGAGCCGAGGGATCGGCTCCCTTCGAAAGCAAATACCGGACGGCTTCGGTGCGCCCTAAGAGCGACGCGTAGTGGATCGGCGCCTGCCCCAGCGCATCCTTCGTCCCCGCGAGGCTCGCGTCTTTTTCCAGGATCCGGCGAAGTGCTTCGGTGTCACCTTTAAACGCGGCCTCGTGAACCGGGACGGAAAGGGCGGCCCCCTTCTCGACGAGCAATGAAGCGCATGCCCCGCATCCTCCGTAGACCATCCACTCGAGGGGAGTCGCCCCTTTCCGATCTTTCGCATTCGGCGCGGCACCCGCTTTGAGGAGGATCTCGATAATGCCGGGGTCGAGGGCGTGGCTGAGCGGTGTTCTCTCTCCGCGATCTTTCGAGTCGACCGATCCGCCGGTGGAAACGAGTTTCTGTGTCAAAAGAGTTACGAGGGTTGGCTTCCCATTTTTCACAACGAGATGCAGCGCCGTTTCACCTTTTCGGTTCAGGTGGTCAACCCGGGTCTTCTTCTCGATGAGTAGGGCTGCCACTTTCATCGACCCGAGGAGGCAGCACTCCTGCAACGGGGTGTTCCCCACGCCGTTCATCGTGTTCGGATCCGCTCCGTTCCGGAGAAGAAGTTGCGCGAGATCGGTCCGATCCCCCATGCAGGAGAAATGCAGCGGCCGGTTCCCTCGTCCTCCTTCGGCATTCGCCAGCGCACGCTGCTTTTTAAGGAGCTTCTGGACGAGGGCGATCTTTCCGTCCGCCACGGCGTCGTGAATTTCCCCGTCGTATACTGGCTCCTGGCCTTTATTCCTAAGGAACTCGAAGATCTCCATCGATCCCTCGTCGCCGGCCAGTTCCACCGGCTTCCGACCGACGCGATCCCGGACGGAAAGGTCGGCTCCAGCCGAGACCAGCGTTTTCACGACGTCCGGTTTTGCGGACCGGATTCCCGCTAGCAGCGCTGTTTCGCCCTCGGCGTCGTCGGCGCGGATATCCGCTCCCTTTTTCAGGAGAAGCTTCACAACCTCGTTATTCCCTTTCAGTGCGGCGGTGGTGAGGAGGGAGTTTCCTTTCGTGTCGAGAGTCTTGATGTCGGCGCCCGATTCGATCAGGAGGATCGCGTTCGGCGTATGGCCCGCTTTGATCGCCACCTGTAACGGCGTAATGCCGCCGCCGTCCGGCTCGTTCGGCCCGGCGCCGCCTTTAAGAAGCGTCTCGAGGACGGTCCGGTTGCCGATCCCCGCGGCCAGCGTGAGGGGCGTGAACCCCTCCCGGTTCCGGGCATGCAGGAGGGCGGGTTCTTTCTTAACGATGCGCTGAACGTTGTCGAGCCGCTGCGCCTTGATCGCCGTGAAGAGATCAGGCGCCGTCGGCTTTCCGCACGCGGTGAGGACCACCAGCGCCAGAACCATCTTCCGAATCCGCAGCCTCATGATTTTTCGTCGTACGTTTTTCGTTTCGTCGGGTTCTTGAGCGTCATGTAAGTCTCCACCATCCGTTTTCAGCGACCGGCTGTTCGTCGAAGTCAATCGATTCGAAGGAGTTTATTACCCACTGTCGCTTATACGCCCTTTCTATGAGGCAGCAGCGCAAGGTGTCAAGGTTGATTCATCGCCCTCAGCGGACGTTCGGTGAGACCGGACGAACACCGACCGGTCGAGACAGAGAAGTACGTTGCCAGGATTCCTATTGTTTCGATGCCGAACTCCGATGTGAAGCCGCAAAATCTGGCGACAAGAAAAGATTTCTTTTCGTGGAGATGCTCGTGAGGTAACAGGAAAAGAGCATGGGGCAGGTTCGAGAAAGATCGGTTATTTGGTTCTTGTTTGTTTTGGCTGCCGCAGTCTTTCTGGTTGAGTTTTCCGTGATGTTCATACTCCCGAGTGCCTTGCTCTATTTCCCCATTCATTCTCTCTGGGGCGAGGCAGCCGCAGACGGCGGTATTTTGCTCGTGGTGATCATGCCGATCATTTACGCCTGGGTATTACGCCCGTTGGTCCAAGCCAGGCGGAAGGCTGAGGAAGCCTCCATGGCCAAAGGGCGGTTCTTAGCCAATATGAGTCATGAAATCCGCACGCCGATGAACGGGATCATCGGAATGACGGACCTTGCACTTGAGACGGACCTGACAAAGGAACAACGGGAATATCTGGAGGCCGTGAGTGAATCGGCGGATCGCTTATTGGAGCTTATCAATGAGATTCTCGATTTTTCGAAAATTGAGGCCAAGCATTTGGAACTTACGTTGTTTGAGTTCAGCCTTCGCGATTGTATCCGGGATTGTCTGAGATTGTTGGCGTTGGTCGCGGGTAAGAAGGGTTTGGAACTCGTCTGTGACATTTCGCCGGATGTGCCCGATGGCGTGGTGGGGGACGCCGGCAGACTTCGCCAAGTGATCCTTAATTTGATTGGTAATTCGATTAAATTCACGCATGACGGTGAATTGGGTCTTCGCGTGACATGCCTGTCGCAGACTGAAGCGGAAGCTCAGCTCCACTTCGAAGTCTTCGACACGGGGATCGGAATTCCGGAAGAAAAGCAACAGACCATTTTTGAGGCTTTCTCGCAGGGGGATGCTTCAACTACCCGCAAATATGGTGGAACAGGGCTTGGCCTCACGATTTCGTCGCACCTGGTCCAACTGATGGGAGGGGAAATCGAACTGGAATCGAAACCCGGGAAAGGCAGCCGGTTTCACTTTACGGCTCGTCTCGGACTCCACGGAAAATCCGCCGTGGCTCGCGCTTCATTGAAGGAGGATGATCTCACGGGGGTTCGTGCGCTCGTTGTGGACGATAATGCGACGAACCGCCAGGTGCTCGCAAAACTACTCGCTGCCTGGCAAATAGGCCCGACGGTCGTTGAGAGTGGCGAGGCGGCTCTAGCCGCGCTCGAACAAGCTAACCGATCGAATACGCTGTTTCAATTGGTGCTCACGGATTGCCATATGCCGGGAATGGACGGCTTCGAACTTTCTCGAAGAATCAGGCAGATCCCCGTGTTTTCGAAAGCTCCTATTCTTATGATGCTTACGTCAGGAGGACAACGGGGAGATGCGGCGCGCTGCCGGGAAATCGGAATCGCCGCGTACTTGACGAAGCCGGTCATTCCGTCTGAGTTGTTGGATGCGATCCGGATTTGTCTTGGAAACGTGGCGGGTGCGACGGATCGAAGCCCTCCTGTAACGCGGCATTCCCTGCGAAGGGACCGAGGCGTTCTGAAAATTCTTCTGGCCGAGGACAACCCTGTGAATCAAAAGGTGGTTTCATCTTTGTTAAGGAAGGCCGGGCACGAAGTCTCGGTGGTCGAGAATGGGATCGAGGCTCTCACAGCTGTCGGGAGGGGAAACGTTGACCTGGTTTTCATGGATATGGAGATGCCGGAAATGGATGGAATGGAAGCCACGAGACGCATCCGGGAGTCGGAGAAGGAAATGAGCAGGCATCTTCCGATCATTGCGCTGACAGCACACGCCATGGAGGGAGACCGCGAAAGAATCATGAATGCCGGGATGGACGCCTACGTGTCAAAACCCGTGCGATTGGAGGCATTGCTTCAAGCGATCGAAGACGCAAACAGGCCGGCTGGAAAGGACGATGGGTAGGCATCTCACCGGTACCGCAGCCGATAGCCCACCCTTAGGGCTACAGACGCATGAACAAATCAAGGCTCTGAATTAGTGCGGCAATGGGCGAGTCTTTGTATCGAGTGCGTCGCGGATCGTCCATAGAAGATCGTCCAGCGGGACGGGTTTGGTGAACACGCGGACCGGATGAAGCGGCAAGAGCTCGTTGGATACGCGTTCAGCGAAACCGGATTGAACGATGACGGGAAGCTTGGCAAACCTCGAATCGCTTCGGAGCTTGCGAAGAAGCTCGAGTCCGTTTGAAGTCGGAATCGCCAGATCGAGGAGGAGGAGATCCACGTGTGTTCGCTCCAAGGTTTCCATCGCTTGCTCGGTCGTAAGGGCGGAAATCACCTGGAATCCTTGATTCTTCAATACTCGCGCGTAGGCGTTGATGACCGGCTGCTCGTCGTCGGCAATCAAAATCGTTTTCGGCATGGCTCGATCATACCGAACCGACGCGCTCGATGAAACGGAATGTTTGTTCCCATTTTGGGATGCAGGGGTGGAATATACTTTCCGTGGGTGAGCTTCACCCGGACCTCTCCGCCCGATTTCATTCGAGAACCGGTTTGATGGCGCGGTCGAGATCACCTCGACGGCGAAGGTCGGGAATAAAAAACGGCCTTAGCCAAACACCGTACCCATGCCTGAGACACGGGGGTTTTCGAAAATGCGCGCGCCGAAACCGCCTGTGGCCCGGACTTTGTACTGCTCCCGGTTATGCGTTTCAAATTTGCAATTGTTCGATCGGTTGAAATTTTTATCGGCATTACGATGATGGTTTTCGGGGGATGCGGCTTCGACCACTCGAGGGGAACGGCCTCTTCAGATACGAACTCGGCCGGCGCGGAGAACGATACGGACGTTGTCCGCTACCGCGAGCTTCCGGTCCATTACAAGATCGCTTCAACGATTCCCGCCGAATTTCACGCCGACATTCGTGCGGGATTTTCAAGCTGGAACGAGGCGACCGGCGTCGAAATCTTCGTGTACGACGGTATAAAATCGCTGCAAGACGACCAACTGGCCCCGGATTTCACCGTCAACGAAAACGTCGTTTTACAGACGAATCGCAGCGGTCAATTGGCCGCCGACGCGGCCCAAGGGTCGGATGGGGGGCCGGGACCATTGGCGCGGACGTATCTGAAGGGCGCGACCAAGATCATGGATGCGGATGTTTACCTTTTTGAATTCGATACCTATTTTGTAAACGGCCGGCCCGATACGGGGGACATCTATTCCCTCGAGTCGGTTGTGGCCCACGAGGCAGGCCACATTTTGTTTGGATCCGATCACTCCTCGGACGAAGAAAGCATTATGACGGCGGTGCTCTACCCGAAGGACAACCCAAAGGAGAAACTTGGGCCGAGCCAGAGCGACGCCGACCGATTTGAGGCGGTTTACGCCGACCTAATTGAATAACCTCCGATATTTTCGATCTGGGGTTCTCCCTCGGCGGACAATTGTTTTTCTCGCCGCCCCGCCGTACCATACGGCTCGATGAAAGACCCGCCGAGCAAGGCTGCTCCCTTGGGGCGTGTCGCCGTCATTGACGACGACACGGTCCTATTATCCGCCCTCGAGAGATATCTCTCCCAGTCGGGATATTCCGTGCTCGCCTTCGGCGACCCGCGAAAAGCCGTCGCCTCCTTGGAGTCGCAGGAAGTGGACCTCGTCCTGACGGATGTTTGCATGCCCGACGTGAGCGGAATCGATCTTTGCCGCGAGATCAAGCAACGCAAGCCCGACATTGACGTGGTCGTCATGACGGGTGCGGGGTCCATCGCGATGGCGGTGGATGCGATGAAGGCGGGCGCCTATGATTTTCTGACCAAACCGTTTGACAGCATGGAAGTGGTCGTCATTTCGCTCACGAGGGCCATGGAGCGAAGGAGGCTTCTCCGCCGGACGGACTATCTCGAGCGGCAAGTCGAATTGACCAGCCGCTTCGAGAATATCGTCGGCGTGAGCGCGAAAATGAAGACGGTCTTCCGTCTGATCGAACGCGTCTCACCCTCGGAATCGACGATCTTGATCACGGGAGAGAGCGGCACGGGGAAAGAATTGGTTGCGAAGGCCGTCTTCGAGCGAGGATCCCGTGCGGCGCGTCCGTTCCTCGCGATCAACTGTTCCGCGTTCAGCGAAACGCTGCTCGAGAGCGAACTGTTTGGGCATGTCAAAGGCGCGTTCACCGGCGCCACCGCCCGGCGAATCGGCCTGGTGGAGGCCGCTCATGGAGGCACCCTGTTCTTGGACGAGATCGGAGATATGTCCCTGGCCACGCAGGTGAAGTTTCTGCGTGTCCTTCAGGAGGGGGAGGTTCGGTCGGTGGGCTCGAACGAGGTGCGGAAAATCGACGTGCGGTTCATTGCGGCGACAAATGTCGACCTTCCCTCGGCGGTCAAATCGGGACGATTCCGGGAAGATCTTTTTTATCGTTTGAACGTCATCAATATTCCGATCCCGCCGCTTCGAGAACGCACGGAGGATATTCCGCTGCTCGTTCATCACTTCATCCGCAAACACGCGCAGCGCACAAAAAAGATTCTCGAGGGAATCGAGCCGGAAGCGCTGGCTCTTCTTTGCCGGCATCGATGGCCGGGCAACGTCCGCGAGCTGGAAAACATCATCGAACGGGCCGTGGTCTTGAGCCGAAGCAACGTCATCCGTATCGAGGACTTGCCGAGTGAGCTGGCCGCAAAGGAGAATGATTCGGCCGCTATCTCCTCCAAACTAATGGACGTGCCGTATCCGCAGGCGCGCGACCAGGTCGTGGACACGTTCACCCGACGATACCTTCAGGACGTCCTGGCGCGGGCCGGAGGCGTGATCGCGGAGGCGGCACGTATCGCGGGGATGGACCGGAGCAATTTCCGAAGGCTGTTGGGCCAACACTCGATCGACGCCGCGCTGTTCCACCACGAGTGACGGAGTAGAATTGACCTGAATCGGGGCCGTTTGACCCTGTCTGCCTTCTCCCATCCTCTTAAAATGATTTGGTATTTCCACAACCCGTGGGTTCGCTCGACCTGGGACTCCAAGGCAGCTAAATAAATTATAAATCATTTCAGCTGGTTGATACGCCGTGGCGCCTGGCACGCGACCTGCTCTTCCTTTGGCTCGATGCATACTCAACCCAACCAAGACTACACAACAATCGCGCGGTTTCTCACGCGAACGATTCAATTTTCAACGTTCCGAAACAGCTATGAGAGGAGCCTCGCGCTGGTCACTGACTACCTCGCGCGAACCTTTCATGTCGGAAAGGACGAAGTGGCGCTTCTCGTCCTGGACCGGGTCGGCCAGGAGTTGCGGTTCGTCGCTCCGGACTACTTGGCCAGGCTGTCCGCTACCATCCCGTTCGGCCGACGGCAATCGCAGGCGGCGATCTGTTTGTGGGATCAAAAGGCGCGGATTGAAAATCGTTTTGCCGCCGTCAATCACCTCGCCTACTTCGAGAAAGTCCGCCGAGACAACCCTCATCCGCATACGATCGAAAAGCTTCTGACGTATCCGGTCGTGTCGGGTTCTTCGCCGATCGGCGTCGTACAGATTTCAAGGAAACGAACCCTCAATCAAGCTACGCTTCCTGATTTTCACGTGGATGACATTCGGATCCTGGAAGCCATTCAGGCGCCGCTTCGCGCGCTTCTTCAGGGAATTCGATCCGCCTCATCGGAATCAACGCCGGCTCCCGAACTCAGAAAAGGAGGCACCCAATGAGTCAGCGCTCCGTAATCCTGGTCGTGGACGACGATCCCATGATGCTGGCGTTGGAACGCATGGTGCTGGAGCAAATCGGCGGCTATGACGTCATCTCCACTCAAGACCCCGCCGAAGCGATCGATTTGGCGTCGTCCCAACATGCATCCGCGATCGTCCTCGATGTTTCGCTGGGCCCAAACCAGAACGGAATCGACCTTTCCAAGAAAATCAAGAATGACGAGCGGTCCAAATCCGTCCCGATCCTTCTGGCCACGGCGCACGGAGAGGCGGACAAGGGCAAGGAGATTTTGTTTCAAAGCGGCGCTGACGCATACATCGCAAAACCCTTTTCATCTCTCCAAGACCTCGTCGGCAAAGTCCGGGCGCTCCTCGCCCGCCGGCTCGCGGAGGTAAGCGTATGACCGATGCCGTGAAAAAAAGAATACTCGTCGTCGACGATGATTTATCGATTCTCGACTTGATTCGAGCCGGCTTGGATCCGGCACAGTACGAAGTGGTCGGCACGACAAAAGGTCGGGAAGGCATTGAGCTGGTCGAGAAGGAGCGCTTCGACCTTGCCGTGGTCGATGCGCTTCTCCCCGACCTTCGCGGAGACTTTGTCACGAAAGCGATTCGCGAGCGGTATGGACCCGACCAGCTGCCGGTCATTGTCCTTTCCGCTTTTTTCCGGCGCAATCGCGGCTCCAAAGAAGTCTTGGCGCGTTGGCAGGCCAACGCATTCATCCCGAAACCGTTTGCCATCGTTCAGCTGCAAAAGGAGATCGATCGTCTCTTGGCCGTGGAATCGCGAGACAGCCTCGGAAGCGATGCGCTCCAGACATTGCGGGACAACTACGTTCAAAACCTCGTTCGAACGGTCGGCGATCTTCACAAAGCGATGGCGCTCAATCTTTCGATTCCGATGATTCGTGCGGTTTGTCACCAGATCGTCGGCTCGGCAGGTTCGTACGGCTATCCCGAAATCAGCGAACATGCCAAAGCGCTGGAACATTTCTCCGCTTCACTCCACGAAGACTTCGGCCTCTCGATGTTCGAGCAAAATCGCATGAATCTACTGTTCGACCGGTTGGAACGGGCCGTCGGTCACGCCAAAGCCGTGACTTGCGCGAACTCCACGAACCCCGCGGAAGAAACATCCGTCATCTGTGTCAGTGCGGATAACGAAACACGAAAGCAGCTGGAAAAAGAAGCCCATAATTTTTCCTTCACGATTCGAGGAACGCCCTCGTTGGACGACGCCGTGCGCCTCGTTCGGAGTCAATTCGTACATGGAATCATCATCGACCTCGATTCCGTACCGCCGAATCAATTCGGAGCGCTTTCCACGCTGCGATCGTTATCCCAATCGAAAAAGGTCTGGATCGTAGGCTTCGGATCCAACGACGGCACGGCCGCGCAATCCCAGGCCGCCCGGGCGGGTGTCGACCGCTTGGTGTCGAAATCCGCGGGAACGCGCGCCCTGCTGAACGTCGTACGGAACGGAATTCAACCGAAAACCGAATCCGCGGAAACGCTGCTCGTTGTCGACGACGATCGTGAGGTATTTCGTTTTCTCAAGATGGCCCTGGCGAGCATCGGCTTCCGGATTGAGTTTGAAAGCAACGTCAATGCCGTCCTCGAACGGGCACGGGAGCTAAAGCCCAGTTCGGTTCTGATGGATTTCGAAATGCCGGGAATCCGCGGGCACGAGATCTGCCGCGCTTTTAAGGTCGATCCGGAACTCTGCCGAATTCCCGTGATTATCTACACGTCCTTCAACGACGAGGATCACCGAATGCGGGCGTTACGGGCCGGGGCCGTGGAAGTTCTTCACAAGGGATCCAGCATCGACGAACTTAAGCTCCGGCTCCAAAACCTGGTGAATCTCTATGGGATGTCGCGTGCCGCAAAACCAGTAAATGCGACCTCCCCTTCCAACGGGGCCCTCGCGCCACGAGCTGAAGCGAGATGAATCGAGAAGCCATGAGAACCGTACTGTCCAATCTCGGCATGCGCAAAAAACTCTTGCTGATCGCGATGGCTGCAGCGGTCCCGACCCTGCTTCTCGCTTCCGTCGGCATGATCGCCTACGAGGTCGTCGCATTTCGCGACAAACTGAGAGGCGAAGTAACGTTGGTTTCGAACGTCGTCGGTTCGAACAGTGCGGCCGCGCTGCTCTTTGAGGATTCGGCGGCGGCCAAGCGTGTCTTGTCGGCGCTCATCTGGCAACCGCACGTTATGATAGGCACGCTCTATACGAAAGACGGCCACGTATTTGCCGCGTATGCGCGCGACGGGAACGAGTCCGTGCGTTCGGGCCAAAATCCGTTTGCGCGGACGGGCCACTGGACGGAAAAAGGGAATCTCCATTTTGTTTCCGACGTTCGTTACCGGGATGAGGTTGTGGGAAAGCTCTATCTTCGGGCGGATGCCCGGGAACTCTACAAGAAAATGTGGTGGGACGCGTTGTTGACGCTTCTCTTCCTGGCGGGCACGGCTTCGGTGGCCTATGTCGTATCCTCGAAGATTCAAGGAATCATTTCTTCTCCCATCGAGCGTCTCTTCACGACGATGCAGGACGTCGCGGAGCGCCAGGATTTTTCGATTCGGATCCCCGAACTCTCCAAGGACGAAATCGGAGGGCTCAGCCGGGGATTCAATGCCATGTTGGGGGAGATCGAACGGCGGAACGAGGAACTTCAAAAGCATCGGACACATCTCGAGGATCTCGTCCAAAGCCGCACGAAGGAATTGATCGAGACCAATCGCCGTTTGGAGCTGGACATCGCGGAACGAACACGCGTCGAGGCCGAGCTCGTCGAAGCCAAAAGCGTTGCGGAAGACGCCAACCGGATGAAAGGCGAATTCCTGGCGAATATGAGCCATGAGATTCGGACTCCGATGAACGGGATCATCGGGATGACGGAGTTAACTTTGGAAACGGCTCTGGCCTCCGACCAACGGGAATACCTGGAAGCGATTCGGGCATCCGCGGATACGCTTCTCAATATCATCAACGACCTGCTCGATTTTTCGAAGGTGGAATCAGGAAAAGTGGAATTGGACCCCGTGGAATTTCGCTTGCGCGAAATGCTGGACGAGACGACGAAGGTCATGTCGGTGCGGGCCGCGAAGAAGCGCTTGGAATTGACGTACGACGTAGCCCCCCAACTGCCCGATTCTTGGATCGGGGACGCGACGCGATTCAAGCAGGTGTTGTTCAATCTTGTCGGCAACGCCATCAAGTTCAGCGAGCGTGGAGAAGTAGCGGTTCGCGTTGATGTGGCGCGACAAGAAGAGAAGACATCGCTTCTGCATGTCCGCGTGGTGGATACGGGAGTCGGAATACCGTCCCAGAAGCTGCGGACGATCTTCGAACCGTTCGTCCAAGCGGACGCCTCCACGACACGAAAATTCGGTGGAACAGGTTTGGGGCTGGCGATTTCTACGCGGTTGGTGCGATTGATGGGGGGCGAGATTTGGGTGGAGAGCGAAGTCGGGAAGGGAAGCACATTTCATTTCACCGTACGCATGATGCAGTCGTCCCTGGACCTCGCGGGGGACCTGGCCCGGTGCCGCGGCCTGGGATTTTCTTGTCATCTTCAAAAACGGATCAAACAGGCGGATTTGCGCCGGGCCGTCGAAGATGCGATGCGGGCGCCCGGAAAACCGGCGCCGGCCATGGCGGGCGCGTCGGCGCGCAACATTCTTTTGACGGAAGACAATCCGATCAACCAAATGTTGGCGAAAAGAATCTTGGAGAAAGCCGGCCACCGGGTCATCGTGGCCCAAAATGGAGCGGAGGCGCTGGAAGCGCTGGCTCGAGAGGAATTCGATCTCATTGTAATGGATGTCCAAATGCCGGTCATGGACGGGCTTCAGACGGTCGCGGCGATCCGCAAGCAAGAGAAGAGAACGGGGAAACACACTCCGATTCTGGCGATGACGGCGCACGCCATGAAAGGCGACCGGGAGAAATGCCTCGGAGCCGGCATGGATGCTTATTTGTCCAAACCGATCCGTGGAAAGGAACTGGTCGATATGGTGAATCAATTCGCGTTGCGTAGATGTCACGGTATGGCGGGTTCTCCCCGAGAGCAAGCGCCGGAATTCGATATCAGCCACCTGAAGTCCGTCGTGGGAGGGGACCGCGCGCTCATGGGCGAAATCGTCCAACTTTTTCTGGCGCATTCGCCCAATATGGTTTTGGCCATGGAACAAGCCATGGAGCAAGCCGATCGGGAGACCCTGGCCAGGTCGGCGCACACCATTAAGGGAGCGATTGGGAATTTTTCGAAGGGAGCCGCGTATCAAATGGCCATCGAGGTCGAAGACGCGGCCCAAAAGGGCGATCTAGCACATGTGACTCCAATCGTGGCCACGCTGCGAAAGGAACTCGATAAAATGCGGTCCGCGTTGGCGATGTATGGGGAGGGAGGCTTTCGATGAGAGTCTTGGTGGCCGATGACGATCTGACGTTTCGTACGCTCCTGGAAAAAACGCTTCAGCGGGAAGGCTATACGGTCCTCCTCGCAAAGGACGGCCGGGAGGCTCTCCAGGCGCTCACGGCTCCATCGGCGCCGCCGTTGGCGATTCTCAATTGGGTCATGCCGGGTCTCGACGGAATCGAGGTCTGCCAAAAAGTTCGCGCCGTGCCGACGCAAATGCCGCCTTATATCCTCCTCCTGACCTCACGGGACCGAACGAAAGACGTGGTTCTCGGGCTGGAATCCGGCGCCGATGATTACCTCACCAAGCCGTTTCATCCGGCCGAGTTGGGGGCTAGGCTGCGCGTCGGCCAGCGGATCATCGAACTTCAGCGAAAGCTCTCGGATCGCATTGCCGAGTTGGAACGAGCTCTCGCTCAAGTGCATACGCTACGCGGACTCCTGCCGATCTGCAGCTATTGCAAGAAGATCCGCGACGATCATAACTATTGGCGGCAGATCGAATCTTACATCTGCGAGCACTCACAAGCGTCGTTCACGCATAGCATCTGTCCGGGGTGCGAATCGCGATTGTTCGCGCCGGGATCGGATTCCTAATGGGTGCCCAGTCGGTAAAGAGTCAGGACGGAGTCGTTTTCAATCCGGTAAATGAGAACCAGATCTCCTCGAACATGGCAGTCCCGATGATTTTTGAATATCCCCTTCAGCGGATGATCCCGATACTCGGGAGGGAGCGGCTCCCCGGAAGCCAAAAGCCTTACGACCTCTTCAATTTCGGATCGGATCTTTGGACGACTCTCAAGAAGTTTCTCGTAATCCTTTTTGAAGCGGCGAGACCACTCAATCTTGTGTCGCGGAGGAATCAACCCTTCCGGCCACGTTCAAGATCGTCGAAAAGCTCTTTCGCTGAATCGAAGGTCTTCACTCGACCTGCCTCGCGGTCCTCTTCATGCTCTCGGATAGCGCCCATCAAGGCTTTTTCTCCTTCGAGGGTGAAGCCACTTTCCATGCGAAACGGGATCGTTCTTGTACGAACAACCTGACGAAGAAACATCCGCAGAGCCGCACTTAAATCGAGTCCCATGGAGCGTACAATGGCAGCGGCTTTCCGCCGGATTTCTGGATCTTCACGAAAGGCGATTTGAATATCTTTGGCCATGAACGAACCTCCTGTTTTCCGATAATCGAGTGTATCTCTGATCGTTATACATTGTCAATACATCTCCGCCTAAGTTTGACAATATATGTATGGCAGCCCACATCGAAAACCTTTCGACTAAGCGGACTTCGGTGGAAGAACGAAATTCCGTGATTGAATTGGGCGGGGATCTCCTTCAAGGGTATCTCTTCGCCAAACCGAACCGGGAACTTGCGACGCTTGCTGGGTAGGCCCGTTTCAGAGACGATCGCTCACAATCGAACGTAAATTCTTGGGGTCGAACGGCTTTTCCACGCGTTGGTTGTTCACCCGAACCAAGAAATCGCGCGCACGGGGTGTGAATGCGCCTCCCGTGAGAAAAATCATCCGGTCGGCCTGATCCTTCGAAAATCGGAGAACCTCCTCGTAGAGCTCCATCCCGGTCATTTTCGGCATCATGAGATCGCAAAGGATCACGTCGAAGCGTTCCCCCGCTGAAATCTGGTCCAAGGCTTCCTGGGCCGTCTGCACCGTCTCGACGATATGATCCACGGCGAGCGTGCGCTCCACGGCCGAACAGACGATCTTCTCATCGTCGATGACTAAAATGCGCCCACGCCGGGAGATGGAAGCCGCGTCCGAAGCAATCGGCGGAAGGGTCGCCTCCAGACGTGCCGGCGGGAACACTACTTGAAACGTCGTTCCCCGAGTCGGTTGGCTTTCAAACGAAATTGTTCCTCCATAACTGGTGACGATCCGGTGACAAATCGAAAGCCCGAGCCCCGTCCCGACGCCCACCGGTTTGGTCGTGAAAAACGGATCGAAAATCTGTTTCGCGATTTCCGGTGGGATGCCTGAGCCGGTGTCACGGACGCGGACCACCGTGTTTCCTTCATCGTCGGTCACCGTGCTTATGCGGATTTCGTTTTGGTCCGCCTGGCCTTCGGGGATCGCTTGAGCCGCGTTGATGATGAGATTGAGAAAGACCTGGCCGATCCGGGCGTCATTTCCGTCCACGAACGGCGCGGGTCCGTAATCCTTGACCAACCGCGCGCGGTGCCGTACTTCGTTCCATGCCATCCGGGCCACGGAATCGAGAACCCGGCGCACATCAAGGGGCCCTCTCGATTCTTCGTCCGGCCTCGAGAAAATCTTGAGATCCTTCACGGTCGTCCGAATCCGTTCGGCGGCCTCGAGCGTTTCCTCCAACGGATCGAGAAGCGAGACGATATCCGATTGTACGGGCGCGAGGTCCGCGTGCAACCGCACGAGGAGGTCCGACTCCCGTATGTCTCCGATTTTTTTCTTCAGAAATTCCGTGTTCGCGAGAACGGCGGCCAGCGGATTGTTGATCTCATGCGCCACGCCCGCGGCCAGGGTCCCGACGGATACCATTCGGTCCGAAATAAGAAGTTGGGAGTGAAGTTTTTTCCGTTCCGTGATGTCCCGTGCGACTCCAACGGCCATCACGACTCGGCCTTGCTGGTCGACGATGGGAGAAATCACGGTGTGAAACAGGTGCATTTCTCCGTCCTGCCGCGGCACCGCCTCTTCGGGAATGTCCAGCGATTTTCCCGTTTCAAAAACAAACGTGTCGTCGGGAAGGGTTTGCATACCGCGCCCTCTCGATGCCCATCGCGCGCCGTCCTGAACGTCGTCGATCGTAACGCCGTAATAGTCCCGGAAGGCTTTATTCCCCCACAGCAGGCGCGAATCCGCCCCCTTCACGAAAACCAAATCGGCGATGGCATCCAAAATCTGTTTTTGGCGTTCCTCGCTTTCGTGAAGTTTCGCCGTGCTCGTTCTGCGCTCAACGGCGTCCGCGAGAATATTGGCGGCGGATTCAAGAAAGTGAATGTCGTTTCTTCCAAACACCCGGTCCGTTCGGGTGAACGCCTCCAGGACGCCGAAGGGGCGATCCTTTCCATGAATCACCACGCTCAGTCCCGCCCGCAAGCCCTTTTTCGACAAAAATAGGTGATCGGCAAAACGCTCTTCTTTCGAGAAATCCTCGATCACCACGGAAGATTCCGATAGCAAATTGAATCGGGCGCGGGATTCGGCTTTCGCTCGGCGGATGGACTCGCCCGACCAAGATTCACCCGACCGGAGCACGAATTTGGGGCCATCCGGCGGAAGCTCCAGGATATGAGCCCATTCGACCTCCAGGCCCCTTTTCACTCCCTCGACCGATTCGTGGAAGAATTCGTCCAACCCGGTGGAAGCCAGGGCGGAGGCGCTCAGACGGGCGATTTCCTCCTGCTGGCGCACGCGGGTTTCCAATTCTCGGGCGATGCGCTCCTTTTCTGTCACATCGCGCGCGATCGCGAGCACCACCTTTTCTTGAGCGATGTCCACGGCCGAAAGCGCGAGATCCGTGATGACCACCCTCCCATCCGACCGTTTCAGGCGAATTCCATCGACTTGCCTCGGCTTTCGATCCAAGAGACGGGGGTATTCCCGGACCAGACGCTCTCCCCCGTCTCCTTCCATGAATTCCCAAGCCACGCGGCCTACGATTCGGTCCTTGCTCAAACCCAAGAGCTGCTGCGCCCGAAGATTGGCCTCGAGAATCGCCCCCTTAGAACCGAGGACGAAGACCGCGTCGTTGGCGTTCTCCATGAGGTTGCGGTACCGCTCCTCGGAATCTTTGATGAGGCGGTAGGAACGGTTGATCACCAAGGCCTGGCCGAGCTGGGCCGCCACGATTTGGGCGAACGAGAGCCAATCGGCGCTGGAAAGATCGCGCTTCTGGGACACCATAAGGAGCACGCCCAATACGTCCTCGGCGAACAGGATCGGCACGAGAAGCGCCGCCGTGGCATTTCCCGTCCGTGTCAAAAATTCTTTCGAGACGGTTTCGGTTATGTCGGCCGATGGAAAAACCACGGAGCGCCCTTTTGTCACGACCCGAACGAACAGTTCGCGGTGTCCGAAGAACTCTTTGGCTTGGGAGCCGGACGAGAAACCGACTTCCGCCTGCAGGACCAAACGGTTTTCCGAATCCATCAAGTAGAGCGCTCCCCGCGACAGACCGGAAGCGTCCAAACAGTGCTGAAGGGAAAGATCCAACGCCTCTTCAATCGCCTCTTGTCCCGCCAAAGCCCCCGAAGTGGCGCCGAGAACCGACAACGCCGCCGATTGAATGAGGCAACGTTCGGTCAAACCGGCGTTGATGGCCGCCTGGCGTTCGAGCTGCAACATGGCCCGTTCCATGTGCTCGCCTTCCAACTGGGTGGTATCCAGCCGGGGGGACGGGGAGCTTTTTCTCTTGAGGCTGACGTCGATCGCCGAAATCACGTCGTCCATGGAAGGCGACCGGTTGACAAAGGCGTCCGCGCCGACCTTGACCCCAAATTCACGATCTATTTCGTCCAGGTAGTGGGAACTGACGAGGACGACCGGGATTTTCTGAAGTTCCGGATCCCGACGAACCGCCAGGCAGAATTGGAAACCGTCGAATCGGGGCATCAAGACGTCGGAGACGATTCCATCCGGCTTGAACTCATGCGCGACGCGGAGGGCTTCCTGGCCATCGGTCGATGCAGCCGTTTCGAAGCCGAGGATCCGGAGCCGCGTGGCTAACAGTTTCAATTGAACCGGATCGTCGTCGACGATCAATATGCGGCGGCCGGCCCCTTTCACGGCGCCTTCTCGGCCCCCGATGGGAACGTAGGCCTTCACCGTCTTAATGAGGCGCGACGGTTCCACCGGCTTCACCAGGATATCGTCAAACGTCGAAGTCCCGACGCGCAACTCCTCCGCCTGGGTTAAAAATCCCGTGAAGCCGAGAATAGGGATTTCCTTCGCACCGGGCAGAGCGCGAATCTGCCGGGCCAGGTCGCACCCATCCACGTCCGGAAGGCGGAAATCCTGCAAAATCAGGTCGGGCAGGCGGTCCTGAATGGACAAAATCGCCGTTCGGCCGTCGCCCGCCTCGACGGTTTCGTACCCTTCTTGTTTGAGCGCGACGCGGACCATTTTACGCGTGATCGGATTGTCATCGATGACCAGGACGACGGGGACTTTCATCGCTCCGCACCGTCCAAGTAACCTCGGAGGATCGAGGGGAGCCGGCGTGTATCGATAGGCTTGGCGATATAACCGTCGCAACCGGAAGAAAGAATCCGTTCCTCGTCCCCCTTCATCGCGTATGACGTGACCGCTACGATTCTGACGTTCAAGAACCTTGGATTCTCTTTGATCCGACGGGTCAGCTCCAGGCCGTCGACAACCGGGAGCTGAATATCCATAAGAACGAGTCGCGGCCGGAAAGATTCGAGTTTGCTCAAAGCATCGGCCGCATCGACGGCGGTTTCCACTTGGTAGCCTTCCGCAACCAGCACCGTCCGCATCAACTTCAGATTGGCGAGATTGTCGTCCACGACGAGAATCGCTTCAGACGGCACCGTCGACCTCCATTCTGGAATGGATCTGCGCTTTGAGTTGCGACAGGAGGGAAGCTCGATCGCCCTCTCCCTTTCGAATGATCGCCTGCGCGGATACCGTGAGCTTGGAAAGCTCTTCCGGGCTGAGATCTTTCATCGTCCATACGATCACCGGAATCGATTTTCCGTTCGGGGCCCGGCGAAGCCGCTGAACGAACTCGAATCCGTCGGGGTCCGGCATCATCAGATCGAGAATCACGGCGGCGGGCGGTGAGGAAAGCGCCATATCCAGTGCAACCTGGGAACTGGCTTGGCAGTTGGCGATATAACCGGCTCTCGTAAGGAGTGTGCTCAACATTTTTAGTGCTGCGGGGTCATCGTCCACGACCAGGATCTCGCGGTTTTCCTGCGGCCGAAGACCGGCTTTTTCCAAGGAAGCGAGCAACTCCTCGGCTCGAATCGGTTTGGTGAGAACGTCATGGACGGGGAATCCGGCCACCGCTTCTTTGTTCGCGACGATTGTGACAACAACGATCGGCGCTTGTTGGTTCAATCCGCGCGCGCGAATCTGGCGCAATACGTCCAGGCCGCTGACGTCGGGGAGGAGGAGGTCCAACGTAATGGCATCAAATTGTTTGTCGGCGCAACGGCTCGTGGCTTCGCGCCCGGTGGCCGCCGTCTCCACCAAATACCCTCCTTCAAGGAGCGTCTGGACCAGCCAGTCCCGGTCTTTGGCGTCGTCCTCCACGACCAAAATCAACGGGGCATCGGGAGCGGGTGAGATTTTCGCTCGGCCCGTGGAACCCGTGGACATTGGGCCCGCGGCTCGGGCCTCTTTTGGCAATACGGCGTAAAAAAGGCTCCCCTTTCCCGGAGTGCTCTTCGCTCCCACGTGTCCGCCCTGGGCTTGGACGATTTTTTTCGTCAAGGCCAGGCCGAGGCCCGTCCCCTGATATTTTTTCCCAATTCCCGAGTCGATCTGCTGAAACTCCAAGAAGAGTTTCCTCTGATTGTCTTGGGAAATCCCGATTCCGTCGTCCTCCACTTCGATTCGAAACGATGGATCGTCTTGGGGAAGGACACGAACGGTGATGGTCCCCCCTTCCGGAGTGAACTTGATGGCGTTCGATAGAAAGTTGTAAAGCACTTGCTTGAGCTTGCCCGCATCCACGACCACTTCCTGAACCGTCTTCGATACATCGCTCTTGACTTTGAGCCGTTTTCCGGCGCTCTGGGCCCGGAGAACGTCCAAGACCTCCAAGACAATCGTTCGCACGTCGATCCGCGTGGGATGAAATTCGAGCTTTCCCGATTCCACTTTCGCGAGGTCGAGGACATCGTTGATGAGCGTCAAGAGATGCCGGCCGCTGACGAGGATGTCTCCCAAGTATTCGGCCTGTTCCGGCGTCATGGCGCCCACCTTTCCGTCGTGAAGGATCTCCGCGAAACCGATCACGGAGTTGAGCGGCGTGCGGAGTTCGTGCGACATGTTCGCGAGGAACTCGCTCTTGAGTCGGTTGGCCTCCTGAATCAACCGGTTCTGTTCGATGAGTTCCATGCTGCGGCGTTCAACGGCTTCCTGCCGTTTTCGATCCGAAATATCTCGAAGGATCACGGTAAACAAACGTTCTCCTTCCGTTTGAACTTGAGAAATGGACGCCTCGGCGGGGAACTCCTCTCCGTCGCCGCGGAGGCCGAAGATGTCCCCCAGCACTCCCATGCGCCGGCTCGTGACGCCGGTGTCACCGAACCGGCGAACATGATCGTGATGAACGCTCCGAAACCGTTCCGGGATTAAGACGTCGAGCGACTGTCCGATGACGGAGGATGCCGGCCGAGCAAAAACAGCACTCCCAATCCCACGACGATCC
>DATDPG010000032.1 GCA_035292885.1 Bdellovibrionota bacterium
CATTCGAGGAACCGCCAATGAAGAACCGATGTCGGTCGACACGATCCTCAAAGTGGGTCGCGCGGCGGCTTGCGTGTTTCGCCGAGCGGATGACCGCCGGCATAAAGTTCTGATCGGAAAAGACACGCGCCTTTCGGGATACATGTTTGAGACGGCGCTGGCTTCCGGTCTCTGCTCCATGGGCGTGGATGTAGTTCTCTTGGGGCCCGTGCCGACCCCGGCTGTCGCGTTCTTGACGAACGACATGCGCGCCGACGCCGGCGTCATGATTTCGGCCTCGCACAATCCCTACAACGACAACGGCATCAAATTTTTCGGCCCGGACGGTTTCAAATTGGCGGACGCCGTGGAGGAATCGATCGAACAGCTTGTGATGTCGGACGCGGAGCTGGACCGTCGGCGCCCCGACGCGGAAGCCGTCGGAAAGGCCCACCGCTTGGAAGACGCGCGAGGCCGTTACATCTCGTATCTCAAACATAATTTTCCCCGGCAGCTTTCGTTGGACGGCGTGAAAATGGTGGTCGACTGCGCTCACGGCGCCGCTTACAAGATCGCACCGGTTGTATTTTCCGAATTGGGAGCGGATGTGACCGTGATCAGCGCCAAACCGAACGGAAAGAACATCAACGAGAATTGCGGCGCGGTGCATCCCCAAAAAATGATTGCGAAGGTGAAAGAAGCGCACGCCCGGATCGGGCTCGCCCTCGACGGCGACGCGGATCGTGTGGTGGTTTGTGATGAAACGGGCAGGATTTTCGACGGCGACGATCTTCTGGCCATTTTGGCCGAGTCGATGAAAAAGCGGGGCGAGCTCAAGAACGGCGTGGTGGGAACCGTCATGAGCAATTTCGGTCTGGAGAAGCGTCTGGAAGGCAAGAAGATCCCGTTTCACCGAGCCCCGGTAGGGGACCGATATGTCGTCGAAAAAATGAAGGAGACCGGGGCCGAGTTAGGGGGAGAACCGTCCGGCCACATCGTGAACTTGCTCCGAAGTACGACGGGCGACGGCATTCTGACCTGCGTGCTCTTGCTTGCCGAACTTCGGCGGCAGGGGAAACCACTCTCGTCTTTTTACGGTCAATTCGACCGCTATCCGCAGGAGCTTCGAAACGTAGAAGTTCGCGAGAAAAGGGCGCTGGAAAAAATTTCGCCCGTGACGAAGAGCATTCGGCAGGCGGAGAAACGTCTCAATGGAACGGGCCGGGTGCTGGTCCGTTACTCGGGAACGGAAGCCAAGATTCGTGTGATGGTCGAAGGAGAAGATCATAAGCTCGTTTCTGAGTTGGCGGATGAGATCGCCACGGTGATTCAGGAAGAGATTGGCGCTTCATGACGGCAAAACTCGGCGTCAACATCGATCATGTAGCCACACTTCGCCAGGCCCGGCGGACGAAATATCCGGATCCGGTGGCCGCCGCCGTGCTCGCGGAAATGGCCGGAGTGGATAATATTACCTGCCATCTTCGTGAAGATCGTCGCCACATTCAGGATCGCGACGTCCGGCTCCTGCGCGACATCGTGCAGACCGAACTCAATCTTGAAATGGCGGCGACACAGGAAATGCTTCGATTCGCTCTCGATTTAAAGCCGGACACCGTGACGCTGGTTCCCGAGCGGCGGGAAGAGCTGACGACGGAAGGTGGCCTCAATCTCACTCAGCAGAAAGATTCGTTTGGAAAAAGCGTCGCTCTTCTTCGCGAAGCCGGGATCCTCGTTTCCCTTTTCGTGGATCCGGAAACGGATGCGATCAAGCTGGCGCATCGATTTGGCGCGCAGGCGATTGAGATTCATACGGGGCGATACGCCAACGCCGTGCGTGCCGTCGATCGGAAGAACGAGGTGGCGCGAATCATCGAGGCGGTTCAATTCGCGGCAAAATTGAAATTGGGCGTGCACGCCGGCCATGGTTTGAACTCGTCGAATATCCAAGCGGTGGCGGCGATTCGCGAGATTGAGTCGTTTCAGATCGGCCATTCGATCGTCGCCCAGGCCGTCTTGATCGGTTTTGACCGGGCCGTACGCGAGATGAAGCAGCTCATCTTGCTCGCTTCTTGAGGTCTTAAGGGCTTGATATCACTGAAGCTCGGAAGTCTTCTCTGGGGGCGTTTTGCGCTCTTCTCAATCGTTCGCTGGGAGACTCAATTTAGGCTATAAGCATGTGCTGTGCGGATCGTTACGGCGGAAGAGATGCGCAGGCTCGACCGGTATGCCATCGAAAAAATAGGAATACCCGAAGCTGTTCTGATGGAAAGCGCCGGGCGGAGCGTATTCGCGGATATCCGGCGGCAAGAAGGGAAACTTGCCGATCGATCCGTGGCTGTTTTTTGCGGAAACGGGAATAACGGCGGGGACGGTTTTGTCATCGCTCGCTATCTTTCGATGGCGGGTGCCCGTGTGGAGATTTTCTTGCTCGGAGGTCGGCCGAAAAAAGATCCCGCGCTTCAAAATCTCAAGATCCTCGAAAAAATGGAGGTTTACCCGGTCGAAATTCGCAATGCGACAGAACTCGCCAAGAATCTTCGAAGTCGCTCCTGGGAGATCGTCGTCGATTCGCTTTTTGGAACCGGCTTGAAGCGGCCGCTCACCGGGGTTTTCGCCGCCGCTGTCGAGGGGATCAATCGTTCGAGGGCGGCGGTATACGCCGTGGATATACCGTCCGGTCTCGATGCGGACAGCGGCGAGATTCTGGGAACGGCGGTTCAAGCCAAGTGCACCGTGACGTTCGCCTGCAAGAAGCGAGGGTTCTTCTTTCGGGAAGGCCCGGTGGTCAGCGGTGAAGTCATCGTGGCCGACATCTCCATCGATGAAAAATGGTGCGATGATGTCCGAGCCGCGCGGCTCTTCGAAACCGATCCGAGATCCATTCTCTCTCTTTTTCCTCCACGGCGGCTCGATTCGCACAAAGGGACCTACGGCCATGTCCTGGTGATCGCCGGATCCAAGGAAAAATCGGGCGCGTCGGTGCTGACCAGTCAGGCGGCTCTTCGAGCCGGCGCGGGACTTGTGACGCTGGCGGTTCCCGAAAGCGCTCATGCCATCGTGAAATCCCAGCTGGTCGAGGTTATGACCGAACCGTTGACCGACACGGACGGAAAATTGTCGGACAAGAATCTCCCGCGGCTTTTGGAACTGGCCCAAGGAAAGCAATCGGTCGTCATCGGGCCCGGCCTCATTCCGCATCCAGGGCTTTACGATCTTCTTCGAAAGTTTTTGGCTCAATTGAAAATACCCGTGGTTCTGGACGCCGACGGCTTAAACGTCTTCGGGAAAAAACTTGCGGCGGAAAGAAAATCTCTCCAAAAGGCGATTCTCACGCCTCATCCGGGGGAGATGGCGCGGATTTCCGGGAAAACGAACAAAGAAATTCAAAGCGACCGCATCGGGGTTGCGCGTGAAATGTCGGACCGGACCGGAGCGGTGGTCGTTCTCAAAGGGGCCCATTCGGTCATCGCGCTCCCCAACGGCGATACGTATCTGAACCCGACGGGGAACCCCGCCATGGCGACGGCCGGGATGGGGGATGTTTTGGCCGGTGTAGCGGGCGGATATTTGGGGCAGGGGCTCTCGATCGTGAATGCCGCGGTCGCGGCGGTCTTTCATCACGGTATGGCCGGAGATCGAGCCGTAATCAAGAAAGGGACGCGTGGCCTTCTGGCCCGCGACGTCATCGACGAATTTCCATCTCTTTCTCTTTCCCTATGAAGGCGGCCTGAACCATGAGTCACGGAACGCCGATTCAAGCTCAATCGCTGGAGGACACCCAACGCCTCGGGGTTCAATTGGGTGAACTCTTGAAGGCCGGCGATGTCATAGGCTTGGTTGGCCCCCTGGGAGTGGGTAAGACGGCGTTTGTCGGAGGAATGGCCCGGGGCGTGGGTGTGAACAGTGAATACGCCGTCACGAGTCCCACGTTCGTCTTCGCTCACATCTATCCGGGGAAGCTCCCGCTGTACCACATCGACCTTTATCGCGTAGAAAAGGAAAAAGAATTGGAAGGACTTGGACTGGACGAAATGATCGGAGGCGACGGAGTAGCGGTGATCGAATGGTTCGATCGATTCGATCGGATTTGGTCCGGCGACCGAGTCGAAATTGAAATGGCTTTTGGTTCATCCGGCCGGCGCCAGGTCGAAATTCGCCCGTTCGGAACCCGCGGCCGGGAGATCGTATCGCGGTGGGGGAGCGTTTCGTGAGAATCGAACTGATCGGCCTGGCTTATGATCGCGACACGGCCGATGCGGTGTGGTCGGGGATGTCGGCGCGCGAGGCGTACGACGTTATTTTGCGCGACGATTTTCGCCGCAAAGTCGATCCTCGCTCGCTCCTCTATCATAAGGGTCAGGTGGAACTTCTGGGGAACTTGGAAATGTTTCTCAAACAAGGAGGAGAAAACCTTTCTCTGGTCGAGCTGATGGCCCGGCGATTTTCGGCCGGCGTGGAAGACTTTCCCACCGGGCACGAGGACCTGGCATTTGATTTTCAGTTGATTCGGCACTTTTCGTCGCTCGCGATGGCGGACGATTTCATGGTGGCCGACACGTTTCTCCGCGAACTCCTCCGACGAATCGGATTCTTGAAAAACGGTTCCGCCTGGTCGCTGGTGGAGGCGCGGGATTTTGAAGGGATCGCCTCCGCGCTTCGGGACGTTCGGATGCAGGATATTCTGGACGCGGGGCACTCGGTGCCCAAAAGCGAAGGTATTTCGTTTGAAAATTTGGTCCGAAATTACATCGAGTTCCTGAGTTATTCCCGCAACAATCATCTTTCGCCTTTTTTTTACAACAGCGAATCGGACTTCAAGCGATGGGGGGATTTGAACGAACGGAAAAATCGTCGAAGCGAAATCATCGTGGACGCGTCGCTTCGCGGAAGGAAACCGGCGGCTCCCTCGGAGAAGCGAACCAAAAAAACCCCGCCGAAAACGCTGGACGTTCGCGGGCGGTTCAAACTGCGCCGAGAGATCGACGCGCTGCTGGAAGGACTTTCGGATCCGGACCCTCTCATTCGGCAGAAGGCGGCCGAAACCATCGGCGTTCTGGCCGAGCCGGAAATTCTTCCGCGCTTGATTGCGGCATTGACCGAAGCCGAAGCGGAAGTGCGCCAAGAAATCGTGCGGGCCATAGGGACTTTGCGAAATGTTCAAGTGACGGAGACGCTTCTGTCCGTCCTTGCACGCGATGAAGTGCTGAGCATTAAACTTACGGCGGCCGATGCGCTTCGAAGGCAGGGAGAGAAAAAACTTCTCCCGGTATTGTTGGACGAAATGGAAAGCGGCAGACCTCACGTAGGGGTTCTGCTGGCTTTTCACCCGGGGCTTTCAAAAGATCGTGTGACGATCGGGAGGCTTAAGACATTGTCGCTTCATGAAAATCCCGTCGTTCGTCGGGACGTCGCTTTTGTCGCCGGCCATTTGTCGGGAAACCCGGGTCAGAAAGAGGGGAAAGAGATTCTCCGGCGGCTGGTTCACGATCGGGACGATGAAACGCGGTGCAATGCGCTTTATTCGCTGTTGGAAATCGGGGATCGGGAAGTCGAATCGTACGCCCGGGAATGCGCTGAAGCCCCGTCCGAAATCATATGCCGTGCCGGCACGATCGTTCGGCATTGGACCGGGAAAAAGCCAAAAAACGGCTCTTCATGAAAAACATC
>DATDPG010000033.1 GCA_035292885.1 Bdellovibrionota bacterium
ACGAGATTCCGGAAGCTCAACGCTCCGGAACTCTTAAAGGAGGTGTACCTCGGAGTGAAATTTGAAGATGGGCTACGAGTGAATCAACAAAATTGGAAAAAAGCCGCCTGAACTTTTACACACCTATTGACGGAACCTCAAGAGATGCTCGACCAACTCTTCGACCGACTCAATAGACTTTCGCGACTGCATCCCCGCCTCATCATCGCGAACTGCGGCATCGGTGTGTGGATTGTTTCTCCCATCGATGCGAAGGCGATTCTCAACGATGTCAGCAGCGGCGGCGCGGGTCTTTCCTCGGACGCGGCCCTATCCGTGGGAACCCGTATCGAGTGCACGTTCGAAGTTCCAAAACACTTGGAGTGGGCCCGATTCGTTCACGGCCTGATTTGGAACGGAACCGTGAGGAGCTGCCGCAAGGGGCATTTCGGCGTCCAGTTCGTTCGTTCCGGCAACGTCGCCGAAGTGTGGACGAAACTCGTCTACTCGGCCACAGAATACGTTGTCAATCGGAACCGCGAACTTGATCGCCTCAATGAGCGTCTTCTCCAGTTGTCGCTGACCGATCCGCTCACCGGACTGTACAACAAGAGAGGATTCCAGCAGCGACTGGCGGAGGAGGTCTCCCGTGCGCGTCGCACAAAGCAACCGCTCTCGCTCATCATATTCGACATCGATCATTTCAAGAATTACAACGATTCGAACGGCCACCCGGCCGGGGATGCGCTTCTCGCCCTTCTTTCCTCCCTTCTCAGAGGTATGCCCGACAAGGGATTCAAGAGTGCGCCGTTTCGTGAATCCGACATCTGCGTGCGGTACGGCGGAGAGGAATTCGCCGTGCTCCTTCCGGACACACCGTTGGAAGGAGCGATTACGAAGGCCGATCGCCTCCGGGCGATGGTGGAAACCTATCCCTTTCCGGAGTGCGAGACGCAGCCCGGTGGAAGCGTTACGATCAGTATCGGGGTGAGCGCTTATCCCACGCACGCCGTCGACGCCAACGAGCTAGTGGAGCACGCGGACCGGGCTCTGTATCGGGCCAAACAGGGTGGCCGGAACCGAGCGGTGGTCGACTATGAAGCGTCCCCTGGATCTTCAGTGATCAAGTTTCCGAAGCGATAACCGTATGTTAGATCTAGAGGTCTCCAGCCACTAAACATAATAATCGACTCCGCACATCATTCAGTAGGCTGAATCTTTCCCCAGACAGTAACTTTTAAGAATCCGACGATTGTATTGGGCTAGGGATGGACGGAGCCAAATCGGAGAGAGAGGGAAGGTCTTCCGGCAATTCAAAGCAGTTGACCTTGAATCCAAAAACCATGAATTCCACGGGATAACGACAAGGCGATTATCAAAGGTTTCATCCCTTTTCGATCGATTTTCTTCGCGCTGGCTCACAATCAACTCACAGCTATTCGGCGGCGGCGCGAAATGAATCCCACTTCGCGAGAGCGATTCGAGGGATTTTCAAACCCGAACTACACCATGGTCCCGGACGAGCTGTTCGATGAATTGCTCACGCAGCTCACCGGCGCAGAGCTGAAAGTGGTTCTCTACGTTTGCCGCCGGACGTTCGGTTTCAAAAAACGGGAAGATGCGATCTCCATTCACCAGCTTCTTGCCGGAATCCGCATCAAAAATGGCCGAGTTTTGGATCACGGCGTCGGCCTTTCCAAAAGTGCTCTCATGCCCACCTTACGGACACTGGCAGAAAAAGGGATCATTACAAAACGCGGACAGGTCGGCGCCGATGGCGGAAGCCGGCCGTACTTCTATTCCCTGCGATTCAAACGCGAAGAGGGGGGAGTACCGAAAACTGGTACCCCGGGGGTACCGGAAATCGGCGGAGGAGTTTTACCGAACTTTAGGAAAAAAAGTTTCCCAGAAGAAAATTCAACGTGGAACCGACGAGGTCGACCAACTCTCAAAAATTCCGACGCCTCCGCGCAGGTTCGAGCCAAGTCCGGACAGATTTCCGGCGTGGTCTCACTGGCCGGCGTAGCCCAGACCCACAGCGGTCAAGTCGTGTTTGCGTTCCTTTTCAACGACGTGTCCGGCCGTGA
>DATDPG010000034.1 GCA_035292885.1 Bdellovibrionota bacterium
ACGAGATTCCGGAAGCTCAACGCTCCGGAACTCTTAAAGGAGGTGTACCTCGGAGTGAAATTTGAAGATGGGCTACGAGTGAATCAACAAAATTGGAAAAAAGCCGCCTGAACTTTTACACACCTATTGACGGAACCTCAAAATTTTGGATCAAGTTGAGAGCCGCCCTCAAATAGAACCTTTGTATAAGGTCACTCTTGTCCAAGACAGGTTTGAGAATTTCCTAAAAAGTTAGAGTCGAGTAGGCCGGCGTTCGGGATTGGAATCAATTCCGCCGGCGTTTTTCTGTCCTCCGAACGAAATACAGAGAAAAAGACGTCCTCCTCGTCCAGAAGTAAATTCCTTTTGCGCAGTTCATCACAACCAAACCAGGAGGACGAGTCATGCTACGGACGGCGAGTTTGTTCAGTCAACTTCTTCAACATTTTCCCCGGAACGAGTTCCAGCTCTTGGTGAAGGAGCACCGAGCCGAATGGCGAGCGAAAGGATTCTCTTGCTGGACCCAGTTGGTCGCGATGTTGTTCAGCCAAATGGCTCACGCGGATTCTCTCCGGGAGATTTGCAACGGACTCTCGTGTTGTTTGGGAAAACTGGTTCATCTGGGGATCGGGCGGGCCCCCAACAAGTCGACCCTATCCTATGCCAACGAGCATCGCCCGGCCGGGTTGTTCGAGAAGCTGTTTTGGGTGGCGCTTGCGCGGTTTCGGTCGGAAGAAGGCGTCGGCCAGCGGAAGGGGAAGTTCCGGTTCAAAAATAAGCTCTTGTCGTTAGACTCCACCACGATCTCGCTCTGCTTGGCTTTGTTCCCCTGGGCGGAGTTTCGGCGAGCCAAAGGCGGCGTCAAGGTCCACGTGCTGTTGGATCATGACGATTACATGCCTGCCTTTGTCCATATCACCAACGCCAAGCTCCACGATGTCCGGATCACCCGGTATCTCTCCCTCCCCGCCGGCTCCATTGTGACGGACGATCGGGGCTATAACGACTACAAGCTGTTTGGGAAGTGGACCGAACGGGGGATCTATTTTGTCACGCGGATGAAGGACAACGCTGTCTACGAAGTGATCGAGAAACGGAAGGTTCCCAAAAACAGCAACATCCTCTCCGACGAGATCATTCGATGGACCGGATTCTATGCGGAAAAGCATTGTCCGCAGGCTCTGCGACGGGTCGTGGTCTGGGATGACAAACACCAGAGGGAACTCGTTTTCGTAACGAACCACCTGGAGTTTGGGGCCACGACCATTTCCGCGATCTACAAAGATCGCTGGGAGATCGAGCTGTTCTTCAAAGCGCTCAAGCAGAACTTAACGATCAAAACCTTCGTGGGAACCAGCGAGAACGCTCTCCGGATCCAGATTTGGACAGCCTTGATCGCCATGCTCCTCCTCAAATGGCTGCATCATCTCTCCAAAGCCCGCTGGTCTCTTTCCAACCTGGCCTCCATGTTGCGCCTGAACCTCTTTACCTATCGGGATTTGCGGGCATGGCTCGATGACCCGTTCCAAACGCCGCCGCTGACTCCCTCTTCCGTTCAGCTCAGCCTCCCCTTGCCGTTTCTTGGACAGCCGGCCAACGCCAAGGGGGACCAGGCTCAGAAATACGCTACAGATCGCTCGGGAATGCCCTTGCTATGCGGACTCCTTGCTCAAACCTGTCCTGTCTTGGACAGCAGTGGTATAAGGTTTATCCTTAAAACGGCGGCTGAATCGCTTCAAAAGTTTCGACGTTGGGTAAACACATACAGGGCGATCGCCTTCATTCTCAAGAAAACTAATCTGCCCCTCGATATCTCTAGGTCTTCCAATATGGCGAATATGTGGATTTGCGACGTCCTGACCGGATATTAGATCTATGCGTCGTGCCTTCACGAGGCCCTTTAGTGCCGGGAAAAGCATTGCCTTATCCATCCGTAATGACCTCGACAAATTTTCCAGTTCAACGCCGTTGAAATCGGAGGAACTCAAATAGGAATCCAAGATATATTTCTCGCAGATTTCCAAATCACCGGACACTATCGACACCTTTCACGTTAAATCCTCAATGACTTCGCATGTTCATAGCTAATCAGCGAAAAAGCCGGCGTTTTCTTGAAGCCTACTTCTTCATGCGACAACTTGAAGAGTACAGACTCTCCTCGCTTTTTAAGAATTTCTACAATAGCCTCAATGGTCCGTCGTTCTGAATCGTCAAGGAGTTCGGCGTTCGGTTTTTTCTTTCCCCTTAAATCATGCCCACTATCTTTTTCAATGGATCCATCACGCAGCATCGCCCCAAACAGATTCTGATATTGATCGGGGCAAGGTCCGTATTCGAGAGTCGCGTATCGTGTTCCGGTGATGGACTTTTCGTTATTCTTGAAGTGCAGGAAGTCGGCGTAGAACAAAGCTTTGTTCAGGTATAGCGGGCTTTTCGCATACGGTAGAAGACACAAGACAACCTGCTCAAAAATTTCGAATCGAAAACGATGATGTCCACTGTAAATGTCTGGATCATGATTTTTCCAATAGACCTCGAGCGCGTTTTCCTCTGCCGAGCCTTGATCGCACTTCAGCAAAATATGTTCATTTTGAACCGGGTCCTGGACGTAAAAAGTCTCCCAGCGCTTGATACTCGCCTCGCCTACGCTCAAATACTTCGCAAATTCCTTCTGTGACATTCCGAGAGCCTTCCGGTAATCACAAATCTGCTTCGAAGTGAGCAATTTGTTCCGCCGCCGATACTCATCGGCCGCAGTTTTTCGAAGCCGATTCATCTGCTCGTCGTTCATCATCGACTCGTTGCACTTCGTGCACACCATTGCCGACACGATCACATCAAGCGGCGTATCCTTCACCCGAACCTCCATCCGGGTTTTCTTGTCTTCAAATTTTGTATTTCCACATGCCAAACACTTCATAGCTCACCTCTCTCTTTACTGGGATGCAAAGAGACGTAATAAAAACGCCCTTCTTGCAGCGCGAATTTCAAATACATCCGCTCTCTAAGACGTTCGCTCTCCCAGGCAAACGCGAAAAGTTCCTTTCCATAAATCTTCGCCTCATACGACCTCTCCGGCGGCCGCCGCCCCACATAATTTTCCGGTTCGATCTCATCCAGCAGCTCCAAGATCAGCGGCCATACGTCGCCCGAATCCCCGAGCCGCAGGTCGTTGAGTTCGCCCGCTGCACTACGCACGTTTGCAAACAACCCGTTTCCGCATTCCAACGCCGTGCGCGCCTCCTGCAGCTTCTTGTTGAGTTCCCGTACACTCGGCCTCTCCGTTTTCGCCTGCTTTACCATACTGTATCAAATGGTGGTATCAAATGATACTAAAAATTCTTGAACTTTCAATGATTCCCTTTCCTATTGGATACTTAGCCTGAGATTCGATATACCACGCCCGATGACAAAGGAGCACATCCTCCAGGAAATTCGGCGAACTGCTAAAGCTAACAACAGCAAACCTCTGGGCGAACAGAGGTTCCGTGCGGAGACCGGAATTAAAAAATCTGACTGGTTTGGTAAACACTGGGCACGTTGGAACGATGCCCTAGCCGAGGCAGGTTTCGGGCCAAATCAGCTACAGACCGCGTACAAGGATGAATACCTATTTGAGAAATATATTGGCTTGGTCCGTAAGCTCGGGCGTCTTCCCTCCGGGGGAGACTTACGTCTTGAGACGCGAATGGATTCAGAATTTCCCAGCAACACCACCTTCGACAAATTTGGATCGAAATTTGATCTGGCGGAGAAGGTTCTTGAGCACTGTAGGAGTCGTGATGATTATGACGACATAGTCACATTGTGCTCAGAATACATTTCGAGCACTCGCACAACGCCGCGCGAAGGCGCCGCGTCCAATGGCGAGGAAATCGGCTTTGTTTATCTCATCAAATCCGGGCGCTTTTATAAGATTGGAAGATCCAATGCCGCCGGTCGCAGAGAATATGAGCTTGCGATCCAGCTCCCTGAAAAGGCCAGCACCGTTCACACGATTCGGACGGATGATCCTGTTGGAATCGAAGCCTACTGGCACAAGCGCTTCGAAGCCAAACGAAAACATGGCGAATGGTTCGAGCTTGTGGCGGCCGACATAGCCGCCTTCAAACGCCGAAAATTCATGTAGGGGACGTTCCTTTCCAAGGGGATTGGGGCAAAGCCCCAAGTGTTTTTAACGGGGGGATATCCACACCCCATGTATGGACCCGCCCTCGTTTGCAAGGACAAAGTTGTAAGAGGTAACAAAAGAAAGATCAGATGCTGCCATGTATCCGGCCTCTGGTTGGAGGTTTTCAGTCTCCGGGCCCTGATGGAATTTGCGTTCTCTCTCC
>DATDPG010000035.1 GCA_035292885.1 Bdellovibrionota bacterium
CTCCGCGTTTTCACCACCCGCCCCGACACGCTCTTCGGCGTGACGTTCGTTTCACTGGCCCCGGAGCACCCTCTCTTGGACCGTTTGCTCCCAAAAGTGTCGCCGGAAAAGCGAAATGAATTGATGACGTTCATCGAAAAGGTCGCGAAAACCGATCCGGCCAGACGAATCGCAGAAAACTTTGAAAAGGAAGGGGCGGCCACCGGCGCTTACTGCCTCCATCCTTTCACCGGGGCCCGGATCCCGATCTTCGTCGCGAACTTCGTCGTCATGGAATACGGCACGGGAGCGGTCATGGCCGTCCCCTGTCACGACGAACGCGACTTCGCGTTCGCAAAAAAATATGCCCTGCCGATACGCCTGGTCATCCAGCCGCCCAATCTTGAGATCGTCGAGGAAGAAGAACTCGACGAGGCGTACACCGGTCCCGGAACCTTGGTTCGTTCGACCCGTTTCGACGGGCTCGATAACGAGGTTGCGAAGATTCAGATCGTCAAAGCGCTCGTAGAAAAAAAGATGGGAGAAAAGGCCATCACGTACCGCCTTCGCGACTGGGGGATTTCCCGCCAACGTTACTGGGGCGCACCGATTCCGATGATTCATTGTGAAAATTGCGACATCGTGCCGGTTCCCAGGAAGGACTTGCCGGTCAAGCTCCCCTCCGACGTCCCCCTGACCGGAACGGGCGGATCGCCCTTGGAGCATGCGCCGTCGTTCTTAAAGGTGAAATGCCCCCAGTGCGGAAAGCCGGGCCGGCGGGACACCGATACGATGGACACGTTTATGGAATCGTCCTGGTATTTCCTCCGTTATTGCTCGCCGAAATACAAGAAGGGGATGGCCGACCCGAAAGCGGTTCAGTACTGGATGCCGGTGGATCAATATATCGGTGGAATCGAACACGCCATTCTTCACCTTCTCTATTCCCGGTTCATCGCCCGCGTTCTTCGCGATTTCAAAAAGGGGGACGTATCCGAACCGTTCAGCCGCCTGCTCACCCAGGGAATGGTGATCAAGGACGGGGACAAAATGTCGAAATCCAAAGGAAACGTTGTAGACCCCGATTATCTCATCGATAAGTACGGCGCCGACACGGTCCGGCTCTTTTCGTTGTTCGCCGCGCCCGCGGAGAAAGATCTCGACTGGAGCGACCAGGGGGTGGAAGGCGCGTTCCGTTTTCTGGATCGATTGTGGCGGTTTGTCCTGAACATCAACGACGCATGTCAGAAAAGTAAGCCGGTGGACGATGCGACGATCCGCGCCGATGAAACGACGGTGCATATTCATCGTCTCACCCACAAAACGATCCAACATGTTACGGACAGCCTGAACCGCTTTGCGTTCAATACCGGCATCAGCGCGGTGATGGAATTTATTAACAAGGTGGCGAATGAAATTCCCGATCTGTGGGAATTTTCGACCCATCCCGATAAAGCGAATTCGCTCGATCCCGCCCGCCGTTTCGTGCTTCAAAAGGCCGCCGAGGCCGCCATGTCGCTGACCTCGCCGTTTGCCCCGCATATCGCTGAAGAATTGTGGAAGCGATGCGGGCGAGGCAAATTTCTTTCGAAAGAGGCGTGGCCGACATTCGATCCGCAGTGGGTGGCCGACGAACGGGTGACGATCGTGGTACAGGTGAACGGCAAAGTACGTGGAAAAATCGAAGTCAGCCGGGGAGAAAAAGAAAACGCCGTCGTGGCACTGGCCCAGGGGGATCCGAACGTTCAACGGTTCATGCAAGGAATGACGGTTCGCAAGACGGTCGTGGTGCCCGACAAACTCGTCAATTTGGTGGTGGGATGAAATTAAAGCCCGTTCTTTTCCTTGCCGGCGCGGACCCGCTTCAACGTCGGCTTATTCTCGAAGAGGTTCGGAGCGACGTCTTCCCGAACGGCTCCGGAGGCCTCAACGACGACACGCTCGACGTCAAAGAGCGCGAACTGGCGGACGTGTTGGACCTCGCCAATACGCTTCCGATGCTCGGCAGTCGGCGTCTGATCCTTCTTCATAATGCGGAAAGCCCAAACGACGACGATCAGGAATTATGGGCCTCGTACCTTTCCAATCCGGCACCGCACACGACCGTGGTCGTCTTGGCGGACAAGATCGATAAACGAACGAGATTTTTCAAGCTCCTCGAGAAGCATCAGGCCGTCGTCCTGATTGAACCTCCCAAGCCCAGAGAACTCCCGAATTGGATCGACAAGCTGGCCAAACGACACGGCGTGATGATTTCCGCGGAAGCGCGATCCACGCTCGCCGAGTCGGTCGGCGTCGATCTGGCCGCCATCGACAACAATCTTGAAAAGCTGGCGCTCTATATTCATCCAAAGGAGAAGATCGAAGAATCGGACGTCGATGAACTCGTCCTGCAATCCACGGGAGACAACATTTTCGCCTGGACCGATCAGGTGCTGGAAGGACGCAAGGCCGAGGCCTTAAATACGCTCCACCATTTAATGGACGATGGAACGCCGCCTCTGGTGCTTGTCTCGATGCTGGCTCGCCATGTCCGTCTCTTGATACGAACCCATCAACATCTCTCGGAAAAGATCGGCCGGGCCCAGCTGGCTCCGGCCTTAGGCCTGCCGCCCTTCGTCGTGGACCGCTATCTCGACCAGGCCCGCCGGCTCTCCCCCGATCGGCTTCGCAGGTCATTATCCGAACTGCAGACGCTCGACCACGACCTCAAATCCACCGGCCATCCGTCCCACTTCCTCTTGGAGCAGACGATACGGGCGTTTGCGCCCGATTAAATAACGCATCTGAATTGACGTTTTCGTCAATTCACGTTCATAATATAAACATGTTTCCTGACCGTACGCTGCGCGAAGTCTTTCACTTTCATTTCCTGGAGCGTCTTCTTAAGACGACGAAACCAATCGCTTTCACGCTCAAGGGAGGAGTAAATCTCCGCTTTTTCTTCAAGAGCCCCCGATACTCGGAAGATATGGATCTCGATGTAAGCGGCGTGCCGGTTCATGTTCTTCGGGAGAAGGGGTATCGATTGCTTGCGGAAAAATCCTTCCTTCGGGTGCTCGAGAGCCATGGGATCCGCGAGCTTCGGCTCAACGATCCCTCCAAGGCGAAGCACACCGAAACTACTCAGCGCTTTCGCCTCCGGCTGGTCACAGGTTCCGGAGAGGAGTTTCCAACAAAAGTCGAGTTTTCCAGGCGGGAGCGCGGTACGGACATCGAGATTCGGACCGATCCGGTCGATCCCGAAATTGCCCGTCGATATGGAACCGTCTCGTTTCTCTGTCCGCATTACTCGGGAACCACTGCCGCTCAACAGAAAATTCAAGCGCTGGCGGGACGGGCCCTCCCCCAGGCCCGCGATCTCTTCGATCTCTATCTGCTCCATCTGGGCGGACATTTTCCCATGGCGTCCGCCAGCCGTTCCCTGACCGGCGCACAATGGAAGCAGGCGGCCGAGCATGCCGCCGACCTCGGTTTCGAACAGTTCCGAGATCAGGTTCTCGACTTTCTCGAGGAAACCGAACGCCGGGAGTACGAAACCCCACACCGATGGAAAAGAATCCAGGAAGAAGTTCTTCATCTCCTTCTCCGCCATGACTGATCTTCTCCTTCGAAACGATATTCTTGCGTTCTCCAGCCGCGACTTTGCCCGAATGTCCAGCTTGTCCGTGTCGGCGGCGAGCCACCGCCTCCTACGGCTTGCGCGCAAGGGGCAGATTCGGGCGCTTACGCGCGGACTGTGGGTAAAACATCTCCATCCCCATTTTACGCCGATGTCGTGTGTCCCCTTCCTGCTGCGGTCCGATCCGGGGTACGTGTCCTTTCTTTCCGCGCTCCACCGTCACGGGCTGGTCTCTCAGATCCCGGCGCGGATCCAAATCGCCACGACGGGCCATCACCGAACGCTTCGTACAGAGGTCGGAGTATTTGAGTATTTTCAGGTCCACCCGAGAATGTCGCGGGGTGGCGTGGAATGGTCCTCCGGCATGTCGCCCTATCGGCTGGCCACTCCCGAAAAAGCGCTTCTCGACACCCTCTATCTTTCGACGCGAAAGAATCGACGATTTTCTTCGCTCCCGGAGCTTGACCTTTCGCCTTCGAACTTTCGTCATTCCGTTTTCCAACGAATCTTGCGGGAACAGGTCCCTTTCCCAAAGATCCAAACGGCGATCCGTACCCGCCTCCTGGGGCTTGGAATTCGTCTGAGATGAATTTGAAGCTTGTTTTAGAGCGTCGAGACAAGACGCGACAACCGAGCTACCTTGCGGGCGGCGTTGTTCGGGTGGATGATTCCTTTGGACCGCGCCTTGAATATCTCTTTCGTGGCCGCTTTCAGGGTTTCCGCCGCGCCCTTTTTGTCCTTTTTTTCAACGGCCGTCAGCACCGTCCTGGAAGCCGCGCGAACGCGGCTCTTCCACCACCGGTTGTGCTCCTGGCGATCCAGACTTTCCCGGTGCCTTTTCTCCGCTGAAGGATGCCGTGCCATCGAAGGGCGTGTATAAAATCAACCCCGGACGCGGTTGTCAAGGAGAAAGCCTTTGACAATACGGCCTAAGGTTCAGTATTTAGATGCGTTTTCCGAGAATCATGAAAGGACCAGAAATGCAGCTGCAAGCCGTTGAACCCACCAAGAAATCAGCCCGCCCCGCGGATGAAGAAAGCTTCGAGAAGCTTTTTTTGGAGAGCATCCAATCCTCCAAAGAGATCAAAGAAGGGGAGATCGTCCCCGGAAAGATTATGAAAATCGGCCCCGAATTTGTAACCGTCGACATCGGCTACAAATCCGAAGGCCAAATTCCGATCCAGGAATTCATGGACCCCAAGGGGACGATCTTGGCGCAAGTCGGCGACCAGATCGACGTTTTTCTGGTGAGCACCGAGGATGAAGAAGGGCTTGTCATCCTGTCCAAAGAAAAAGCCGACAAGCTGAAGATTTGGGACGAGATCGCCGAAGCGTGCGAGAAGGGCGAGGTCGTCGAGGGACGGATCGTTCAGCGGGTCAAAGGGGGCGTATCGGTCGATATCGGTGTCCAAGCCTTCCTTCCCGGTTCTCAGATCGACCTGGCTCCCGCCCGGGACCTGGACAATCTGATTGGAAAAACCTTCCAGTTTAAAATCATCAAGTTCAACAAAATGCGCGGAAATATCGTGCTTTCCCGCCGGGTCCTTCTCGAACAGGAGCGGCAGGTCAAGCGCGAACAGACGCTCGGACAGCTCGTCGAAGGTTCGACGATGCAAGGGACCGTCAAGAACATCACCGACTATGGGGCGTTTATCGATCTCGGCGGCATCGACGGCCTTCTCCACATCACCGATATTTCCTGGAAGCGCGTCAACCATCCATCCGAAGTCCTCAAGGTCGGCGACAGCGTGAATGTGAAGGTCCTCAAGTTCGAGACCGAAAAGGAGCGCGTGTCGCTCGGCATGAAGCAATTGACGGAAGATCCGTGGGCCGAAGCCGATATGAAATACCCCAAGAACTCGCGCGTGAAAGGGAAGGTCGTCAGCTTGACGGATTACGGTGCGTTTATCGAGGTCGAAGAGGGGATCGAAGGCCTCATTCATGTTTCCGAAATGTCTTGGACGAAACGGGTGAAACACCCCTCGGCCATTCTCAAAGTGAGTGAAATGGTCGAAACGGTGGTGCTCGACATCGACAAAGACAACCGCCGGATGTCGTTGGGCCTCAAACAAACGCAGCCAAATCCTTGGGACGAGCTGGTAAAGAAATATCCTCCCGGAACGAAAGTCACGACCGAGATACGAAACATCACCGATTTCGGTCTTTTTGTCGCCATTGAGGAAGGAATCGACGGCTTGATTCACATTTCGGATCTCTCCTGGTCCAGCAAGATTAAGAATCCGCACGATGTGTATAAGAAGGGCGACAAGGTGGAGGCGGTGGTCCTCAACGTCGATCCGAGCGCGGAGCGCTTCTCTCTCGGAATCAAACAGATTTCGGAAGATCCCTGGGCGGTCGCCGTAGATAGATATCCCTTGGGCACACCGGTGGAAGGCGAGATCGTCAAGCTCGCGGAGTTCGGCCTCTTTGTGAAAGTGGAAGAAGACCTCGAGGGTTTGGTTCACATTTCCGAAGTGGCGGATGAAAAGGTCGCCAATCTCGCGGAACGTTTCAAGGTCGGCGACAAGATCACGGCGATGGTCCTTTCCATCGACCCCGAAGAGCGAAAGATGAGCCTGTCGATCAAGTCGGCGCAACATCAAACCGACCGGCAGGTGTTGGCCGCCGCACAGGCCAAACAGACGCGAAAGAAGCCGACGTTGGGCGACGTTATGGAAGAGGGCCTGAAGAAGAAGCCGCGCCAGAAGAAAAAGAAAGAAGCGGCGCCGGAAGACGAATCGAGCGCATGAACGAGCGGCGCCCAAGCCGACTGTTTCGGTTTCTTCTCCTTTGTTTGCTGCTCGGAATCTTCGTTGAGTTATTTGTTCTGATCGAATTCCTCGCCGGAAAACACCACGGTCACGGCAATGTGGCCGTCGTCGAAATTCGCGAGGTCATCGACGACTCGTTTCAAACCGTCCAGGATCTTAAAGACTATACGAAAGACGATGAGATCAAGGCGATTGTCCTGCGCGTAGATTCCCCAGGCGGGGCCGTGGGAGCTTCCCAGGAAATTCATGACGCGGTAGTCGAAGCCACGAAAAAGAAGAAGGTTGTCGTATCCATGGGTGACGTAGCTGCATCAGGCGGTTATTACGTTTCCGCGCCGGCGCATAAGATCGTGGCAAATCCTGGAACGCTGACCGGTTCGATCGGTGTCATCGCTCATTTTTTTGTCGTGGAGGATCTGCTCAAGAAGGCTTTTCTCCGTTGGGAAGTGATCAAATCGGGGAGCGTGAAAGATCTCGGCTCGCCTTTGAGAAGCATGACGGAGAAAGAAAGGAAGCTCCTTCAGGAAATGACGGACGACATTCATTCTCAATTCATTCAGGCGGTGGCCGAGGGCCGCAAAATGCCGGTCGAGAAAGTCAGGGAATTGGCGGACGGCCGCGTTATGTCGGGACGTCAAGCCAAAGAGGCGGGACTTGTCGATGAATTCGGCGGCCTTGAAAAGGCGATTGAGATCGCCGCAAAGCTGGCGCAGATCAAAGACGAACCGGAGGTCATCTATCCCGAACGGGAGCGTTTTGGATGGATCCGGCGATTGGCGGAAGGAAAACTCGAAACAAAATCCTTTCGCGTCGATTATCGGCTCTTTCCGTGAAATTTCTTTGGGCACCTTGGAGGATTCGATTCATCTTGGAAAACCTGAGCGCTTCCAATTGCATCTTTTGCACCCTCCCCGCGAATCAGGACGATCGCTCTTCTCTCATTTTGGGTCGCACGAAGCATAGCTTCGCCATCCTCAACAAGTTTCCGTACAACAGCGGTCACTTGATGATTGTTCCGCTCCGTCACACGGCGGACCTTTCCGATCTTTCGGAAGTGATTCTCCTCGACCTTCACCGCTGCATCCGGGATTCGCTCGAAATTCTGAAGGAAACGATGAAGCCGCAGGGTTTCAACGTGGGAATGAATCTAGGGGAGGCCGGGGGTGCCGGGATTCGACAACACCTGCATTACCACGTACTCCCGCGTTGGAACGGGGACACGAATTTTCTGCCTGCAATCGGAGAAACGAAGGTTCTTCCAGAGTCGCTGGAAGAGACCTACGCCCGTCTGGCTCCCGCCTTTCACAAGAAGTGGGGTAGCCCCTCCACTTAGGGTTCGCCTAGGGTTCGTTGACCCACGAAAGTACGACGAGACACCTGCGCCCCAGATTCAAGCACTTCGCATGCGTAAAACGCATTTAATTTAAGGTGTTAAGTTCAATTGGTTTTGACATGCGGCGTGCGTAGTATCGCGGCGATATGAAATTTCGAACAGCATCTCTGCTCGTATATTTGTGCATCCAGGTAATTCTCAGCATCGGTGCAGCTTTTGCTCAAGGGAGTGAATGGGAGGACGAACGGTTCGAAGTCGGAACTTAGCGCTATGTTACGATCGACCAGAGTTTCCCTGGTCGAAGCTCCACCGATGGAGTCGAGGGGCAAGGCCAGGTTGGAAGCTCTTTTACGACGAGGCGGCCACCGAAGGAGGAAATTCCGATGCCTATTTTGTTTGCCAACTTTCAGGAGGTATTCTCGCGACACAAGACGGAAATTATTTCGACGAATATCGCTTTTCCGAAGGCCAACTTTGTAAAGCGACAGTAAAGCAGAGTGATCGCAAGATTTGCCTGAAGACGAACTTTTTCGACCATTGAGCAGCTTCTTGAGTGGAACGAATGCGCGTACCAAAGTGGAACGCTTCAAACGTTATTCATCATGGCTCCGGCGTCGGGAACCGTTACATGAGTACGAACGTGAATACGTGATTCGCATTTCTGGCTACGACTCGGGGACGCCAAACTTTAGTTTACGGTCGGCCGGGTACGGTGGTTCCGAAAACGGAAACGTAGGTTCAATCCGAAAGAGAACGGAGAAAACCGACATAGAGCGCAAAGAGAGTCTTCGCGTTGAGGAAGATTTCGGCCTGCATGTCGGTCTCAGCAATCGATTGAATCACAAGTCCCACGTCTTCCGGCTGTTCCCTGTCCAGGTGACCGTGGGCCTCAAAGAAACTTGCGCCTCCCTCCTTGAGGTTCAATGCCTCCTTGATCTTCTGAGATGCATGCAGCGAATAGACCGCGGACAGCTTCCCCATGAGAAACGGAGTCCCAAGTAGACCCACAGGGTGGTGTTGCTCGATGAAGCCGAAGTTGTAACAACAGAGGGCGTCCATGGCCGTTCCGGGTCGGGACTGGCGTGTTTCAGCCTCCGGAATCCCCAGCGCCTTAAGGTCGCTAACCACGAATCTATCGTGGTCAATTTCCTTGAAGGCGCATTTGGCGAACCAGTCTCGGACCCGCGCAAATCTGTAGTCGATCTTGGCGGCGCAAGCGCTGTATACGGGACCTGCGCTTCTCACAAAGTGATAGTAATCCTTCAGGAAGTGTACGTATTCGGGCCTGGTGAGACCCCCGGCGAACGCCCGACGTACGAAGGGAATCTCCTGGAACTTGCGGGCTTCCTCCACATACCAACCGTTAAGTTCGTCCCAGAAGGCCATTATTAAACCATAACACATGCGAAGTTGAAGTCCCATTTTGTCAAGAATAATAGTGACTTGGATTTCGATCCCAATGAAAACAAAGACTTGCCGTGATGCAACTTGGCAAAAAAATTGATATAACGTGATCGAAAGTCATGTTCACAATCGGCAAAGTCCACGATCTTGAGCTGGAGTTTCTGGGTGCAGATAGAGTTGAAGCGATCCCGGAAGACCAGCGGACTGTCGTGTGCGATCCACGAAGTGCCGATGAGATTATTCTGGCGGCGGTTGTTTCGAATATGCGATGTTCGCTTCGGACGGCCGGAGGTTTGTCCGCGAATGGTCGATTAGCCCGCAAAAAGAAGAGTGAGACTCTTCATTTTCACACGTCGACTTCAATCGAGGCGAAGCCGGACGAGAGCGTCCTTGTATCTTTTTGGGTCTTCAACGAGTTCTATGCGTTTCAAAGTGTTATCACAGGTTGTAAAGGGGACGACCTTGCTCTCGAAACACCGACGGTAGTACAGCGGATTCATCGACGCAGGCTCGACCGAACGGATCTGCCTTCAGCGGAACGTTTCCCTGTAAACGTTCGGGAGATGAGCGGTCAACGCCACCTCTTCGGAGTTGTCACGGATCTATCGCCGGTCGGTTTCGGAATCGAAGTCCCTCTCGACAAACAACGGACGGCTGAGCGCATTCGCGGGCTGAATCGGGATCTTGTGTTGGTTGCCGACATCCCCGGCAATCCCGCGCGCAATTCGACACCCGCGAAGGTGGCCCATTTGGAGGTAGATCCCGGGGCCTCTGTTGCCCGCCTCGGGGTTGCTTGCACGGTTCCGCTTGCTGTCGGAGATGAACCGTCTCTTGAGGACTTTCTGTTGGAACGGCGCTATCCCGATGTCGTCCGTGCGTGCACGGACGCGGATTACGAAAAAATCTGGCAGATGCTCTTCAGCCTGGAGAAGGTGGTGCATGTCGATGCCGGTCGGAAAGAGTCCTCTGTTGTGACTTGGAAAAAGACGTCCTGGAGTCCAGCGCCGCTTCACCGCATTTATCTGTTGCGAAACCCGGAGGATACTTCCAAGACCCAAGGCACTCTGTCGGTGAGCCGATTCTACAATCGGACCTGGTTGATTCATCAGTTGGCTGTGGACGGCACGCGGGGTCGGGTACTCTCGCACCAACTCTACGGCCGCGTACTCGACTTCCTGAGGCAGACGGCGGAAGTGAAATTCACCATCGGCACATGGCCGAAAGAAGCGCGGGTGTTCCACCGGTATTACCTGGATTTTATTCAAGCGGACCCCGACCCCTCCAATCATTATCTTGAACCTTGCCTCATTCTTGAGTTCCCCGTAGCTGAAACACTCAAGGAGCTGGAAGGCTTTCCCGGAGACAATCTCGTTGTTCGTCCGTTCGATTACGGGAAACAGGATGACATTCTCCGCTTTCTCCGGTCGAAGTATCCGCCGATCTTCTTGCAAGCTCTCGACCTCGATGAGTACCGCATGTGTCTTGAGGACGTGCGCGGTTACTACGACCGCGTTGCCTTGCAGCGAAATCGAGAGATCCTGCTTGCGTTTGCGCCGGGTGAGGTATTGGTTGGTTTCGCTCTCGTCGAGTATGGCAGCGCGAATCAGAACATCTTCAGCTTGTTCGACAACTTCCGTTTGTTCACTCTTTTCGGCAATGGCCCACAGGCCACGCTTATCAGGAAAGTGCTTCTTGAAGCCACTATGCGGGTCTACGCCCGGGCCGGGATCTCCCGCGCAATCACCTGGACCAGCGATCCTGAAATGGAGACTTGCGTCTCGTGTTGTCGCCGCGAGTTAGACGCCTATTTCTGGATCGCAAACGCCAAGAGGACGAAAGCGTTTCTTCGGCACCTGGACCGGCTCCACGGTCGCATGTCAACCCGGCGGGCCGCACGCGACGAGCGGTCAGCGGCGGCGCAATGAAATGCTAATGGTCCGGCCCATGCTAGGGACGGAAAATCCTCGGGCAGAGCGCGCCCGCCTGTCGTGCGTATCTTTCAAAGTCGTGTCCAAACCGTTCATGTAGCGCGCGGTCTTCAATTCGGATCCGATAGGAATAGGCGACGAGCAACGCGATCAACGTAACAGGGACGAGTAACCACGCGCCATAGATTACGGCGGGGGCGCAGACAGCAGCCGTCGCACCGAGATAGGAGGGGTGGCGAATCCAACGATAAGGGCCCGACTGGATCAGCTCGTGATCGGGATGAATTCTTACGGTAGGTGTGAAGCATCTTCCCAAGGTTCGGATACTCCAGATTCGAACCGTGAGGCCCGCGACAGCAAGTAGGAAGCCAGCGACGATTGCCGCGTACCTCACCTCGGAACTCATTTCGAGCGGATAAAGTACGAAATGAACGGCAGCAGCGCCCGCTGCTAGAAAGACCATGGCGTGAATCGCAAGCGCCGAATAACGGTCCGCCGGATCCCGATACTCCCTGGCGCCCGGATTGAACGGAATTGCGGGTTGACTTAGAACCAAGACTGCCCCCGTCAGATAACAAAGCCACGGCTCGATGCGCCATAGGAGGCCGGTCCGAAAGGCGGCGGGTGCGAGTGAGAAGAGGACGGGGACGAGAAGGCCCCTGACAAGTTTCTCACGCGGCATTTGGGCCTCCGGCTGGCGACATCGGGCTCCCGTCAGAAAACACGTTCGTACGGCACAAGTCTATGTTTATGTTAAGCTTTATGCGGCAGAAGAGCATCGTGACACCCCGATACCGGCATTTCTTCAATGTTCTTTTTCTCACCGTTCTGACGATCGGCTCCTGGACTCGCGCGATGGCGCAAGAACGGGCCAAGCCTCACATGTCAGGTTCATGGTTTGTTCACAAAGGGGTCCTCCCCGACGACCCGGGAACGCGAGTGGGGCACTTCGATGCGCAACCGTTTGAATCGCCTGGCGCGCTGTCGGGATATCGCGGTGATCTTTGGTTCCGTATGACCGTCAATGGGGACGGCTTGCCAAACGGGTTGGATCTGGCGGTGGACCTGGGCCGTATCGGAGATGCTGACCGAGCCTACTGGAACGGGCGTCTCATAGGGGCAACGGGGATGCGAGGGAGCGGCCTGTTTTTCCTCCCCCATCTACACCGCGTCTACCTGATCGGCGACGACGCGCGGGCGGAGAATATGCTTGTTGTTCACGCCGTTAAGACAGCTCTCGATAGTCTGGGCATAGGGTTGAATCCGACTGTCGTTCGCTTCGACGCGGCGTCGCCGCTTCAGTTGTCCGCGAGACAGGACTATGCGCTTCGGACACTTCTTCCCCTTTTGTTGGGAGTCGCACTTCTCCTGTTCGGCGCCTATCACCTGTTCCTTTACGGCTTCCTGCGATCTTTTCCCGACTACCGTGATTTCGGCGCCTGTCTGATCTGTTTCGGGGTCTTCGGTGTGTGCGTAAGTTTCTGGCCCTACGAACTGACGATGCGACCCGAGAGGGTTATGTATGCCCACGCATTAGGAAGCATCTGGGCGCTCGTGTTCTTCGGACGTTATGTCCTTGGCCAAGGGCGTTTGGGGTACCGGATATTCCACCGGGTCCATTATGCGCTGGCGGCAAGTTTTTCAATCGCGGTTCTCACAGCGACACAGCTGGAAGCGGTGATGAATCGCTACCTTTTCTGGTACGCACTGTTTATTCCGGGAATTCTCGGGATATTCGGAGTCGCCCTTTTCAATCGAGGGAACACGCGGACCCGAACAGTAGGTTTGGTTGTGGCGTTGGCCCTAATGATCGTCGCGCTGTTCCACGACGTACTCGTCACGTTGGCGGTCATCGGGGGCGATCTCTGGGGTATCCCTGTGTTTCTCCTCATTCTTGGCGTTTCGATTCTCGTGATCGGCCGCGACTTCGCTCACGCATACTTGGCCGTCGAACAAACGGTTACCCTACGGACTCAGGACCTGCAACGCGCCAACGAGCAACTCCGCGGGCTGGAGCAGATGAAGTCCCGTTTTTTCGCGAATCTTTCACACGACTTCAAGACGCCCATCGCGCTGGCTTTCGCACACGTAGGTGAGGTGAAGAGGGCGGCCGAAGCTTCACTGCAACCTGCTCTGGTGGCGGCGGAGCAAGCGTTGAATCGCCTCCATGGAATGGTGCTCGACTTGCTCGACACGATGAAGGCGGAGTCGGGTGCTCTCAGACTGACGTGGGAAACTGTTTCCCCATGTGTCATCGTTCGTGCCTGGGCGGCTCCGTACAACATTCTCTGTCAGAAGAAGGGATTGACGCTGTCTTTCGATTTCGCGGTGGACGAGGGCATGAAGATCCCGATAGATGTGTCGAAGATGGAACGAGTATTCGGGAACCTGATGGCCAATGCGCTCAAGTTTACGGATGAGGGGGAAATAACGGTCGGTCTTCGAACCGACGCCTCACAACTTTATCTAAGCGTTTGCGATACGGGGCCGGGGATTCCGGCGGAAGAGCGGGAGAAAGTGTTCGATCGATATTTTCAGGGGCTGTCCGCTTCCCTTCGATATCACGGGGGATCTGGGATTGGTCTATCGTTTGTGAAAGAGACGATTTTTGCCCATAACGGCCGCGTTTGGGTGGAAGATGTGAAACCTCACGGGTCGAGTTTTGTGGTGGCCCTTCCGCTTTCCCAGGACGTGGAGATCACAGGAGAGCACCGGATTTCCGAGCTGGACATCCGCGTGGAAGCGGTGAAGGGATCCGTTGAAGTCCCGTATCCCGACTCAGTTCCTTCCGAGTTCCGCATCGACCGCCCGTCCGTCTTGGTTATTGAAGACAATCCTGAAGTGGCGCAAGTCGTGGTTCACACTTTGGAAGACCTCTACAACGTCTATTTTGCAAAGGATGGACTGGAAGGTTTGGAGCAACTGAAGGCGCGAAGAATCGCCTGCATTGTAAGCGACCTCATGATGCCGAGAATGGATGGCAGAGCGTTACTTCACGAGGTGAAGGGGAACGATCGATGGAAGGTGATCCCCTTTGTCTGCCTGACCTCCATGAGTGACATGGAGATCATGGTCGAATGCCTGAAAATGGGAGCCAATAACTACGTGACCAAGCCGTTTCATCGAGAGGTCTTGCGTTCAACGGTGGAAACGCTGATCCAAAACACGCAGTATCGTGAACAGCTGGTCGCGAAGGAAAAGATGGCGTCGCTGGGTCTTTTGTCCGCCGGTCTTGCTCATGAAATGCGGAATCCGATCCAGGCGGCTCAAAATCTCTTGGAGGGCTTGCGCCGGAAGTTTGAACGATGGGAGAAACTGAACCCCTCGGATTCCGCAACCCTGCAACAGGAGATGCGCGGGTTGATGGACGGGAGCGGTATCATTCAGGAGTCGTTCCGGGACGTGCGGAACTGCGTGATAAGGATGAACGACATGATCGATGCCATCGGCAATTACTCCACGGGCTCCGGGAAGATCGGTGGTGTCGATTTGGTCGCGACGGTCAAGCACGCTTTACGACTTCTTGAGAGCAAACGAAATGAGAAGGGGGTCGTAATTCGCCTATCAGGGGCGCAGGCGGTAACGGTGCAGGCATTTTCGGCGATTGTTCAGGTGATCACAAATGTCTTGGATAACGCGATAGATGCGGTCAGCGAAAAGGCTGGAAGAGTAGAGATCACAGTGACCGAGACGCCGGATCACGCCGAAATTCGAGTGGCCGACAACGGTTCCGGGATTCCGTTGCGCGACCAGTCGTATATTTTTGAAGCGTTCTTCACGACCAAAGGACCTGGCGCGGGAACGGGACTTGGCCTATATGTGGCGAAACGGATCGTCGATTACCATCGCGGGACTATCAAGCTTCATTCGGAGCCGGGACACGGGGCTACCTTCACAATTCAGCTGAAGAAGATTCCGGATCTTGAAAGCCGTGAAAGGATCGACTTTAAGGGGTTCCCGGTATCATTTTAGAGGAGGAATGTTATGGAAGGGAAAGACAAGTTCCGCGTCCTGGTGATCGACGACGAGAAGGAAATCATCCAGGGTTTCAAGCTCGCGTTTGAGAACGAATGGGAGGTGAAAGGAATCACGCATCCGGACGAGCTGAAGAAGGACATGAAAGGCGGCTTCCGGAAGTTCCAGCTCTTCGATCTCATTTTTCTGGATCTTCTCTTCGACGCGAAGATGCAAGTCACCCAGCAGAACGTGGTCGATAAAATCGAAAAGGGAGAATTGCTCGGCGTACAGTTCTTGGAATGGCTGACTAAGAACTATTCGTGTCCGGTAGTCGTTCTGAGCGGCTTCTTGTTCGACGCCGTCGCCGAGAAACTACGAAAGACATATCCGTACCTGCTTCTGAAGGCGAAACCCGTGGATCTGTACGCCCCGGCATTTCAGGGGAACGTGGAGCACTACGCGCGAACGTTTTACCGGTGTAAACGGGAAATGCTCTTTGACCGGCCGACGAAAGAGGCGATTAAGAGATTCGACGAGTTGATCGGGAGGAAGCCAGAGTGAACTCGGGTCCTTTCCAGCGGTTGCCCGCGTAGGGCGTATGGTCATGTTGAGGTGGGCTTACCCCCACACCCAGCAAGACTCGCTACTTGCCTGCGTGTTACGGCTTTGACCAGGCGGGACTTTCACCCGCTGGAATCGGTTGTAAGGTTTCAAGATAGTTCCATGTCTATCCTCCTTACCCGGGCTTTCCCTGGCGCGAACAGATTTTTAAAAGTTCCTGTTCTGACCGCGCTCGCCTTGGGAATCTACAATCTTCCTCTACGATATTTAGCGCGAACGTATGGAGAGACCAATATTCATCGATTCCGACACGGCCTCATGCTCTTTCGAATGGTTTTTGTCGGACTATTTCGCCTGTAGCGATCGGCTGATTTACTTTATGTAGGAGTTACGCCTTGTGGTTGTGGTTGCCAGACTATGATCAAGCATTCTGGTAATTGGTGCTTGCGCGACGAAGTGGAAGTAAGGCACTCGATGTACTGTGGATCACCTCAATAGTGACCACCCGTACATCTGGCTCCAGTTACGCACTGCCCATTTTCCCAACACCCATGTCGTCTGTCGCATTCGTCATTTCCGGCTCTATCGCTTCTTTCTTTCTCGACTTCCTTTTGCCTCGTGTCGTAGGCTCTTTGCTGTTTCGCCCAATCAATGCATCGCTGGACTTCAGATCGATGCCAACCCTTGCATTCCGTATAACCCGTCTGGGGTTGACCAAACATGCCACCACCCGTGTACATGTCGTTCATGTCGAAAGCGGGGCTGAGGCAGATCGTCCTCCTACCGAGCGGTGTAAACACCATCCCGCCGCGCGCCGCGCAGGTCTCAAGTTCTGGAGGAAGCTCCTGACAGAGTTCAGCGATCCGTTTCTCGCTGAACCCAGCAGCACGAATGCGTGCCTTCTCCGCATCGCTGCAGACACCGGCCAAAACGGCCCCCCCCGAGAACACCGCCAGCACCATGCAAATGACAATGAACCTTTGCACGAATCTCTTCATGATCTCTCCTCCTGCGCCACTGCGTGGCACTCCCCCTAAGGGCCACAACTAAATTTTTGCTTTATGCAGAGGAGTATCTATTTGTCAAGCCCCGTTTGTTTTCTGTGGTAGCCCAGCGAAAATGTCACTGCATTGGCCCAATGAAAATGTCAGTCAGGGCAAGGAGGGATGGCGAGCGCAGCGGAGCCTGGCGGAGCTCAAGCGAAGCGAGCCATCCCTTTCTTTTTCTTTCTTTTTTGGTTCTTTTTTCTTTCTTTTCGAGGGTGTGCATCACTTTTTTCAGGGAGGGCACAAGGCCGTCGGATCATCGCTCTGGGCCCGCTTCAATGCGGGTCCCTCGGATCAACTCTTGTTTTACTCGTTGTTCCTGATGATTGTGAAGGAAAGGTTTTCGAGCCCTCTGGTCGGTAACCTCGCATCAGCCGTGGAAAGCCTTCAGACGTTGCTCTCGACTTCTAAACGCCAGGGTGCGAAGAAGTAATTTCGCGGCTGCTTTCTGCTTCTTTAACACCCAAACGTCCTCCAAATTCCCCACCGCCGATGTATTCAACGTGTGGACCTAATTCCACAGGAGAAGCTCCCGGAGAGACATGCGAACCGTAACTAGGTCAAACCCCGTATCCGTGACCACAATGATCATAAATAGAATCGCGCTGATCTGACATACGATGACCCATCGTTTGAGGGACGCGGGCATCTCGTTTCGTGGGTCCCGACCCTCAAAATGAAATCGCCGGCCGCGCGCGGAGGTCGAGCCACCCAAATAAATGAGGCTTTGAATCATGACCGACATCGCCGAGTTGTCGGAAAAGCGGTGAAGCGTTCCGGTGCCCAAGTAAAGGGGATCCAAGTACTTCTGAAATCCGCTTCGGCAAATAATGAGTGTGATAAAAGAAGAGAATCACGTCTGCCAACCCCGCGATGGGAACCGGCGTTGAGAACATTTGATCGATGGACATATCCTAGCTCAAAAACCCGAGCCTCAATACGAAGTCAGAGTGGTGAACTCCCCATGATCTAAAATTATCACACTCGATCACATCGATTACGGAACAAATTTCCGCACCAATACCTAATATCCGAGCTCATCTCGAAAAATCGATTGGTAATTTTATCTCATGACTTCGAGGAACGCTAAGATCGCCGAGCTTGGTAATCCGGCTTCGTCCGGTTCATTTGAAATCGCGCACCCTCCTCCGCCGGAAGTACTGTATCCACCGTTCCCACCCCCCGACGTGGTGGACTCATCCACCGAGCCCGCGTTACCGGCCAATCGGAATCCCTGTTCGAGGTCGATCCGATCGATCGAAAGCGTTGGCCAATACGACGTCGTACGAGCCCGACGGCAGGCCGTAAAGATCGAACACGACGTTCATTTCGGTATCGCCAATCGAGAGAATACGGCCGACGACGTCCCCGCGGGCACCCCTCGTGGCGAGCATCGCTGCGCTGTGGTTCAGAAAATTCTGTCCGACGATGCGCCTAGGGCTTCGTTGAATGTAGTGTTTCCACACATCTTACACAGAGGGGGTAGAGGGCGGGAGAGATAAAAGGCCCAGTCTTGGAGCGAGAGAGAGCGTCTTTTAGGTTTAGGAGGGAGGGAGTGGACCTTGGCGACGACCCAGGAAGGGGTAGCGAGCTGATGGTCGATTTCGCGAAGGCGGGCCTGGTGTTCGAGGCTTTTGAGTTGTCGGTAAGTGGCTCGAGGTAAGATTCCAAAATCCGAGAGCCGTTCGATGGGAGTCCGCATGGCGAGGCTACTATGGGGACGGTGGTGGTTGTAGTCAAAGTTCCAGCGTTCCAATTCGCGATTGAAGTTCGGGAAGGAGATGGAGCGAGGGAGCTTCCAATAAAATTCCTGGTCGTCGGTTCCATGTAAGCGTTCGATTTTTCCGTTGAGCTCTTTGATCCCCGGAGGGATGAGCTGGTGGAGAATCTTTAAGGTGGCGAGGAGTTCCGGAAAGGGATGGGTCCACGAGTGATCGGGAGAGAGATTTCGGAATCGGTCGGTGAAGGCGACATCATTGTCGGTCTGGATCTTTTCGATCGAAAAGGGAGCGGCGGCCACGAGTTTCCGAACGAAATCGAGAGCCGGCCCGGGACCCAGACAGAGATACGCATAGGAGAAGCGCCAACGGGTACAGTCGTCGATGGCGGAGAAGACGTAGGCTTTTTGGTTTTCCAGGGGAAAGGGGACATATTTGATATCGAGTTGAAAGCCTTGTCCTGGACGGTCGAGCACGTAGCGACGGGTATGTGGGTTGGGTTTTTTTCCTCTTCGTTTTCGGAAGGCGACCTGGGCTCGCTTCAAGACTTTGTAGACCCCGTTGGGAGAAACCGAGAAGCCGAGTTTTTTCATGTACCACGCCAGGCGAGCGGGGCCGTAATGAAATTCCTCCCGCATGGAGAGAATCTGTTCTCGAAGCTCTCCGGAGATGGTGTGGGGATGGGAGTGGGGTCGGCAGGAGCGATCGAAAAGAGCCTCAGGAGAGAAGTCGGCTTGCTCAAGTCGATGAAGCCAATTGTAGTAGGTGGATCGACACGCGCCGAACTGACGGCACGCCAATTCGACATTCTGGAGCTTCATCCCTCGCAACAGGCAGTGAAGCTTTCTTCGAAGATCGGGATCGTGGAGGTGCTTTGAAGCGTTATAAATTTGGGTGTATAGCGAGTTCATCGGTAGTCCGAGCCTTTCTGCCGGCGTGAACCGGCGGTGAAATTCGACAAACGTTTCTGGCTCGAACTACCGATTTTTTTGCCTTGGGCCAAGGGCCTGGGGCCTGTCGACGGCTGGAAAAACGGCGTAAATCGAATTTTACGCGGCGAAATTCCTGAGTCGCGCCCCGACTTCCCGGCTTCTTTCAACTCTGGGTCTGAATCGAGGGGGGAAGGCAGCTGGCTCTCTTTCAGGCCCCTGCCTTCCCTCTCTTCATCGAGTGTCCAAGAGGAATAATGGAATGGACCCGCCCTTGGATTTACGGCTTCATAGAGCCAGATAGATTCACGGGGAATCTATACAACCAAGGAGGGTCCGATGGAGAAAGTTAGCGTAGTAGGAGTGGATTTGGCAAAAAATGTTTTTGAAGTCACGGGACGAAACGAACAGGGGCGAACGGTGATTCAACGAAGTCTTCGACGTGAGAAGTTCCGAGAGTTTATTTTTCAGCTTCCACCGACCGTGATCGGCATGGAAGCTTGCGGTGGCGCGCATCATTGGGGTCGGGTGTTGAGGGGGATGGGACACGAGGTACGGCTCGTCTCACCGCAGTTTGTCAAACCGTACGTGAAATCGAACAAAAATGATCGAGCGGATTCGGAAGCGATCTGCGAGGCGGTGACTCGGCCCCACATGAGGTTTGTGGCCGTGAAGTCCTTGGAGCAACAAGATGTGTTGAGTGTTCACCGGGTCCGGGAGCGGCTGATCAAGAATCGGACGGCGTTGTGCAATGAGATTCGAGGGCTGTTGGGCGAGTACGGCAGGGTCGTGGCGCAAGGAGTTTCGACGTTGCGACGGATGCTTCCTCGGTTGCTTGAAGAAGCCGAAAATGGGTTGACCGATCGGATGCGAGAGCTCATCGGGAATCTTTGGGAAGAGCTGAAAGAGCTGGAGGAACGAATCGCTCGCTACAACACAAAGATCGAGATCGAGGTTCGCACGAATGAAGTGTGTCAGCGGCTGAAAGAGGTTCCGGGTGTGGGATCGCTCACGGCGAGTGCGGTCGTTGCGAGCGTAGGAAATCCGAACGTATTCAAAAATGGCCGAGAGTTCTCGGCGTCGCTGGGATTGGTTCCACGACAACACTCCAGCGGCGGGAAGGATCGACTGCTCGGAATCAGTAAGCGAGGAGACAAGTATCTTCGAAGACTTCTCATTCACGGGGCGCGGGCGGTGTTACGGCATCTGGGATCCAAAGAAGATCCCCGCAGTGAGTGGCTCCGAAAATTGGAAGCTCGGCGAGGGAAGAACCGAGCCTGCGTGGCCTTGGCGAATAAGAACGCCCGGATTCTTTGGGTGTTGATGGCTCGAGGCGAAAAGTATCTGGCAAAGACAGCGTAGAAACGAATGAACAATAAAAAAGAGAAAAAACGGTTCGTTAAATTTCCCGGGATTCGATTTTTTCGAACTCGGGAGACATAGAGGTACCCCATTCTTACGGATGCGAGGGCAAAGAGTGAGATGATGGCAAAACAGGTCAGACCGGTTCTCTCAAAACCTGATGTCTCCATTGGCGATCCACGGATTCGCCGAAGGAATGATGAGGATAGAGAACGCAAATTCCATCAAGGCCCGAAGTCGGGATAGGGTTGCCGCGGCAGCGAGCACCCCATCCTAGGCATCGACATGAATTTGACAAAATATCTGCTTAAAATTTAGCCACTTACGCCCTTTCTGAAGGGCCCTACCGTGGTACAGAACTTGCCTTTTTACCCATCGTAATGAAAATGCGCGCCCGCATAGACGCCTCGCGTTATTCCGACTTGACAGCATTTAACGCGACGTGTTACAGGCGCAGGACGAAACCCATGAGGTTGATTATGAAATATTATCTTCCCCTTCTTTTCGTTGCCCTGCTTCCGATCACCGTGGCAGCCCAACCCCCAGAAGAATCCCCCCAGCCAGCTCCGGACGCGGCCGCCCCGGCTCCTGACGCT